>JASFPU010000189.1:0-6341 GCA_050115855.1 Holophagae bacterium | reverse complement strand
CTCGACACCGACCGCGACCCCGCTGCGGCGAGCCTGACCGCGGCCACGGCGGATACGGTCCCGATCGATCGCATCGATGAGCGGTTGGACACCTCGGCCGAAGGATTGAGCCGGGCCGAAGCGGCCCGCCGGTTGGCCGAGGTCGGTCCGAACGAGCTGCTCGAGTCGGCACGCAATCCTGTGCTGCAGTTCCTCACCTACTTCTGGGGCCCGATTCCGTGGATGATCGAGATTGCAGCGGTCCTGTCCGCGGCGGTCGGCAGGTGGCCGGACTTCGGCATCATCCTCGTGCTGCTGCTCGCCAACGGCGTCGTCGCGTACTGGGAGGAGTCGCAGGCCGGCAACGCAATCGCCGCGCTGAAGCAGCGCCTGGCGCCCCGGGCCAGGGTCAAGCGCGACCGCGAGTGGCGCACGATCGCCGCACGCGAACTGGTTCCCGGAGACATCGTTCGCCTGCGCCTCGGCGACATCGTACCCGCCGACGTCCGGCTCCGCGACGAGGGTCCGCTCGAGGTCGATCAATCCGTTCTCACCGGCGAGTCGCTGCCCGTCGAGCGTCGACAGGGCGGTCTCCTGTTCTCCGGTTCGTCGGTCAAGCGCGGCGAGTCCGACGCAGTGGTTGTCGCGACCGGCGGCTCGACCTACTTCGGCAAAACCGCGCAGCTCGTCGACGAGTCGGCCGCGCCGAGCCACTTTCAACGCGCGGTGCTGCAGATTGGCAATGCGCTCATCGTCCTGGCGGCAGTGATGGTGGCTCTGATCATCGTCACCGGCATTGTTCGCGGCGACGACCTCGTCACCAACCTCCAGTTCGCCCTCGTTCTGACCGTTGCGGCGATTCCCGTTGCGATGCCCGCCGTGCTGTCGGTGACGATGGCGGTCGGCGCTCGCCTGCTGGCCGCCAAGAACGCGATCGTCTGCCGGCTCGCCGCCGTCGAGGAGCTCGCTGGGATGGACGTGCTGTGCACCGACAAGACCGGCACCATCACCAACAACCAACTGTCGCTCGGCGAGCCGTGGGTGGCGCCGGGATGGCACAGCTCCGAGGTCCTCGAGACCGCGCGGCTGGCGTCTCGCGCCGAGGATGACGATCCCATCGACACCGCGGTCCTCGCGGCGTCCGCCGCCGATGCAACCGCCGAGGCCGGGAGCGTTGTCGCGTTCCAGCCATTCGATCCCGTCGCCAAGCGGACCCTGGCCGAGTTCAACACGAACGACGGCCGACGGATCGAGGTCAGCAAGGGTGCGCCGCAGGCGATTCTGGGATTGGTTGACCCGCCCGAGGATCTCGCCGACACGGCGAACGCCGCGGTCGAGGAGTTCGCCGGGCGGGGCTATCGCTCGCTCGGCGTCGCACGAGCAGATGGCGGCGGCGAGTGGCAGCTGGTCGGCATCCTGCCACTCTACGACGCGCCGCGCGACGACTCGGAGGCCACGATCTCGAGCGCTCGGAAGATGGGCGTGACGGTCAAGATGATCACCGGCGACCAGCTCGCCATCGGGCGCGAGATCGCCCGTCTGGTCGGTCTCGGTGACCGCTTCCTGACCGCCGACGACCTGACCGGCGACGATGCCGACGACCGGATCGACGCCGACATCGAGCGCGCCGACGGCTTCGCCCAGGTCTACCCGGAGCACAAGCACCGGATCGTCGGTCTGCTCCAACAGCGCGGCCACATCACGGGCATGACCGGTGACGGCGTCAACGACGCGCCGGCGCTCAAGCGGGCCGACTGCGGAATCGCCGTCGACGGCGCCACCGACGCGGCGCGAGCCGCCGCCGACATCGTGCTGACGAGCCCGGGCCTCAGCGTCATCGTCGATGCCATCCGCAACAGCCGCGAGATCTTCAAGCGCATGAACAGCTACGCCATCTACCGCATCGCCGAGACGGTCCGCGTGCTGCTGTTCATGACCGCGTCGATCCTGCTGTTCAATTTCTACCCCGTGACACCGATGATGATCGTGCTGCTGGCGCTGCTCAACGACGGTCCGATCCTAGCGATCGCCATCGATCGCGTCCGCGCCGCCGATCGGCCCGAACGCTGGGACATGCCGGGCGTGCTCGGTGTGTCCGCTCTGCTGGGAACGCTCGGTGTGATTGCCTCGTTCGGCCTGTTCGTGATCGCCAAAACGGTCTTCCACCTCGACAACGCCTCGATCCAGACTCTGATCTTTCTCAAGCTCGCGGTTGCCGGCCATCTGACGATCTTCTTGACTCGGACACGCGGACCGTTCTGGTCCTCGGCCCCGGCACCGACCCTGCTGTGGTCGGCGGTCGCAACCAAGCTACTGGCGACCCTGGCCGCGGTCTACGGCCTGCTGATGAGCCCCATCGGATGGCGCTGGGCGGGACTGGTCTGGCTGTACTCGGTGGTCTGGTTCCTGTTCAACGACGTCGCGAAGCGGGCCGCCTACCGACTGCTCGACTCAATCCGGCACGAACCGGCGACGATTACCACCTCGAACCGAAGGAGCACGTCATGAACGAACTCGCAGCCCAAAGCACCGGAAACCTCGCCGAGCAGCTGGCCGAGCACCAGCTCGACTGGGACAGGATCAGACACCGGCTGACGACGCTCCGTCCGGACCACCCGACGGACAGCCTTGGCTCTTTCCTGACGATCTCCCGCCAGGCCGGAACCGACGGCGACGCCGTCGCACGCCGGGTCGGTGACGCGCTCGGATGGGCCGTGCTCAACGGCGAGATCGTCGACCTCATGGCCGAGCTGTTCGACCTCGAGCCGCACATGCTGCGGTTGGTGGACGAAGCGAGGGCGAGCTGGGTCCGCGATGTCGTCACCGATTTCTTGCCGTTGAACATCATCGATCGCGACACCTACGTCCACCACCTCGGTCGGGTCTTCCACATCGCGGCGCTGCACGGAGAGGTCGTGCTGGTCGGCCGCGCTGCGAACCTCTTCCTGCCGCGCAACTGCGGCCTCTCGGTGCGCCTGGTGGCCGACGAGAAACGGCGGGTCGCCCACATCGGGGACCGCGAGGGCCTCGATGGCACGCGCGCTCGGAAGCTGGCCACCGACCTCGATCACCGCAGAGCCCGCCTGGTTCGTCACTACTTCGGCCGCGACATCGATGACCCGTTGCTGTACGACATCGTGCTCAACACGACAACCCTGCCGGTCGATCATGTTGCCGACACCATCGTCGACGCCTGCCGCGCCCGCGGTCTCGACCGCTGATCCAAACCGCCGGGCGATCGCCCGGCGGCGCGGTTCCACTCGGCCGGACCCTTGCGCTGACGTGCCCGCCGGGACAAGATTGACCCGGCGAGCCCGTCAGACGGAGGATAAAGGGCACCCGACAGCCGTGTGGCAGCGCACCTTCGATCGCCCGGCTCAGGCCCTCGCCATCGCGGTGGTGGGCATGTGTATGTTGTCGCTTGCCGTCATCGCGGGGATGACCGGCCACGACCTGGCACGGCTGTCACGGATCCGGCAACGGGTCGAACACACCGACCGGATCCAGCTCCTGGCCTACCGGATCGAGCAGTCGCTGCGGCGATCGATGGGCCTCGCCACTCCGGTCGAGCCGGGATTGCTGCACGAGCTCAGGCGGGAGGCCGATCAGCTCAGGACCGCCGACCTGGAGCTCGACCCGGTCACCGACCGCCGTCTCGAACGCCTGCACGATCTGCTCGAGCCGGGCCTGAGCAACGGTGGACCGGACCTGGCGGCTGCCGTCGAGCTCGCCGGCGAGATTCTCGACGCCGAGGGTGCCGCGCAGGAGCGCCTGTGGCGGGAGATCGATGCCGACACCCGGATCGAGCGGGCCATCGTCATCGGCCTCTGCATCGTCCTGCCGGTGATCGCGTTCTTCTCCGTCGTGTTCGTTCGCCGCCGGATCTTCGCTCCCCTCAACGAGCTCCGGACGGCCCTGTCGCTGCTCGCCGAGGGCGACCACAGGCCGTGGTCGGTGCAGGACACACACTCGGCGCTCGAACCGCTGTTCTCGAACTACAACCGGCTCGTGTCCCGGCTCGAGGCTCTCGAGGAGGAGCATCGAAACCACGCCCGCGACCTCGAGAGCGAGGTCCGGGTCGCGACCCAGACGCTGCTCGAGCAGCAGCGCACGCTGGCGCGCGCGGAAAAGCTCGCGGCGATCGGCGAGACCGCTGCCGTGCTGGCGCACGAGCTTCGCAATCCCCTGGCCGGGATCCTGATGACGCTGGGCAACCTCCGTCGCGACCTGCCGGACCCGGACCTGGGCGCCCGTCTCGACCTCGCCGTCGCCGAGCTCGAGCGCTTGACGCGGATGCTCAACGACGCACTCGCCGTCGCCCACCACACGCCCGAGCCCGCACGTCGGGTCCGTCTCCATCGGCTCGTCACCGACCTGTTGGCGCTGCTTCGGCATCAGGTGCCCGAGAGCAAAGAGCTGGTGTGTGAGATCCCACCGGAGATCGAGTGTGAGCTGCCGCCCGACCGGGTACGGCAGGCGCTGCTCAACCTCATCCTGAACTCGGTTCGCGCCCTCGGCAATGCCCCCGGGCGGGTCGAAATCGACGCCGTTCGCCGCGACGGTATGCTGGAGATCGTTGTCACTGACGACGGGCCCGGGTTCCCCGCCGACATGCTGCGCACCGGCATCCGCCCGTTCTCGACCACCCTCCACGGCGGCACCGGACTCGGCCTGGCGATGGTGCGGCGGGTCGCCATCGACCTCGGCGGCGAGGTCCGGCTGGCCAATCGAGAGCCCAACGGCGGGTGCGTCCGCTTGATCGTGGAGTGCAACGATGACTGACACGCTGCTCGTGATCGAGGATGAGGACCTGCTCGCGGACGAGCTCGGCCGCCACTTCCGGAACGGCGGCTGGGAGGTCGTCCGGGCGGCGACGATCGAGGAGGCGGACGATCTCCTGCTCGAGCGAAACCTGGAGCCGCTGGTCGTGCTGTCCGACATGAGCCTGCCCGACGGCAACGCCCTCGACCTGTTCGAGCGCGCGCGGGACCGGGATGTTGGCGGCGAGTGGGTCCTGCTCACCGCGTATGGCACGATTCCGGACTCGGTGCGGGCGCTCCGCCTGGGCGCCGTCGATTTTCTCGAGAAACCGTGCCCGACTGAACGGCTCGATCTGGTGGTCGCCTCCGCGGCGCGCAGCGCCCGGGCCCAGCTGCGCCTGCGCAATCAGGCGAAGAGCCAGAACCGGCGGTACTGTCCCGACGCGTTCGTCGGCTCGAGCCGGGCATCGCGGGAGCTCCGGGCGATGATCCGGAGGCTCGCGGAGGTCCCGTTCACCGCCTGCATCCTGGCCGGCGAAACCGGCACCGGCAAGGGGCTCGCGGCGCGGATCCTCCACTCGAGCGGCATCCGTTCGGACGGACCTCTGGTCGAGATCAACTGTGCCGCAATCCCCCGCGAGCTCCTCGAGTCGGAGCTGCTCGGCCACGAGGCCGGCGCCTTCACCGGCGCCAAGGGCCGTCACCGGGGGGTCTTCGAGCAGGCGCACCAGGGAACGCTGTTTCTCGACGAGATCGGCGAGCTCGGTTCGGACCTCCAGGCCAAGTTGCTGAAGGTGATCGAGGAGCAACGCGTCCGTCGGCTCGGTGGCGAGCGCGAGGTTACGGTGGACGTCCAGGTCATCGCCGCCTCCAACCACGACCTCGCGTCGCTGGTCGCCAGCGGCGCCTTTCGCAGCGATCTCTACCACCGGCTGAGCGTGTTCGTGCTCGAGATCCCGCCGCTGCGCGACCGGATCGACGACCTCGACGAGCTCGTGCCGCTGTTCCTCGACGAGTTCAACGCGGTGGCCGGCCGACGGGTCCGACGTGTCGCCGACGAAGCGTGGAGCGCACTGCGCCAGCACGATTGGCCGGGCAATGTCCGCGAGCTGCGCAATGCGATCGAGCGCGGTGTGCTGCTCGCCGACGGCGACACCCTTGGGCTGCGGTGGCTGCACCTGTCCACGCATCGGGGCGTACCAGCGCCGACCCCCGAGACGGACGACGGCGGCGGCCTGCGGCTGCCGCTCGACGGCAGTATGACGCTCGACGAGATGGACGCCGCAATCATCAAGGAGGCGCTGCGCCGAACCAACGGCAACGTTTCGGCAACCGCCCGAGCCCTCGGCGTCACCCGGCAGACGCTGCGCTATCGGATCGACAAGTTCGGGATCGACCCCTCGCAGTGACGGACCGGCCCGAGCCGCTGCCGCGCGGGTCGCTTCAGCTCGCGGCGCCGGACGGCCGCCGACGGTGCGGCAGGCGCGCGAGCTTCGTCACTCGACGCTCAGTGACTGCAGCTCGACCGGGATCGGACCGTCGATCCAGGCGAGGCCCAGCGCATTGCTCATCCCGGTCGCTCCGATCAAGGTCGCTGCACCG
>JASFPU010000188.1:0-6363 GCA_050115855.1 Holophagae bacterium | reverse complement strand
CGACGCCTGGTTCGGAGTCTACGATTCCGTGGTGGCTCTGGATCGGGCTCGGCAGCGGCTGCAGCTCGTCGTGCTGGCGCGCAGCGGCGATGATCCCGATCGGGCCTGGAGCTCCGCGGTGCAGCGGATGGACGGCCTCCACGCCGCGCTGCTCGCCGACGAGGGAGGGCCGTCGCCCCACACGCTGCCGTCGCCGGACGGCGACGTCTGGCACGCGTGGCGGCCGACCCCGTCGGCGACCGACTACCTTTTCGGTGTCGCGCGAGCGAGGGAGCACATTCTCGCCGGCGACATCTTCCAGGTGGTGCTTTCCCGCCGGTGGCGGCGGGTGCCGCGGTGCACCGCCTCGGAGGTCTATCGGATGCTCCGGGTGACCAACCCGTCGCCCTACATGTTCCTGTTCGACACCGGCAACGCCCGAATTCTCGGCTCGAGCCCGGAGATGCTGGTCCGCGTCGCCGGTCGGACGGTGACCACCTGCCCGATCGCGGGCACACGGCGTCGCGGCCGTGACGCCGAGGAGGACAGTGCGCTCGAGGCCGAGCTCAAGGACGACCCGAAGGAGCGTGCCGAGCACACCATGCTGGTCGACCTCGGACGGAACGACGTCGGCCGAGTCGCCGCACCGGGTACGGTGCGGGTGGTCCGCGAGACCGAGGTCGAGCGGTACAGTCACGTCATGCACCTGGTGAGCGAGGTCGCAGGCGAGCTGCGCCAGGAGTGCGATGCCTGGGACGCGCTCTTCGCGTGCTTCCCCGCGGGGACGCTGAGCGGCGCGCCCAAGGTGCGGGCCATGGAGCTCATCGACGAGCTCGAGGAGGTGCGGCGCGGTGTGTACGGCGGAGCGGTCGGTTACCTGAACGCGACCGGCGACCTCGACTCGTGCATCGCTATCCGCACCCTGGTCGAGCGCGGCGGGGTCGCCCACATCCAGGCCGGAGCCGGCATCGTCTACGACTCGGTGCCGGAGACCGAGCTCGACGAGTGCCGGAACAAGGCCCGCGCGCTGGTCGAAGCGGTGGCTATGGCGGAGACCGCCGCGGCGGGCCGCAGACCGGGTGGCTGAGCATGATCCTGATGATCGACAACTACGACAGCTTCACGTACAACCTGGTTCAGGAACTGGCCGAGATCTCGGCCTCCCCGATCGTGGTTCGCCGAAACGACGCGGCGACCGCAGACGAGCTGCTCGCGCTCGGTCCCGAGGCGATCGTGATCTCGCCGGGTCCGGGGACGCCCGCGGACGCCGGCGTCAGCATGGAGCTGATCCGGACCGCTCCGGACACACCGGTGCTCGGGATCTGCCTCGGTCTGCAGGCGCTCGCTGCGGTCCACGGCGGAGCGATCGTCCGGGCGCCCGTGCCGGTACACGGCAAGACGTCGTCGATCCACCACGGCGGTGCGGGAATCATGGACGGGTTGCCGGATCCCTTCACCGCCACGCGGTACCACTCTCTGGTGGTTGCCCGCGACACGGTGCCCACCGAGCTCACCGTCACGGCATGGACCGACGACGGTCTGGTCATGGGTCTGAGCCACACGGAGCACCCGCACCACGCGGTTCAGTTTCACCCTGAGTCCTACCTGAGCGTCGATGGAATGCGACTGCTCGGCAACTTCCTCGACCTGGCCGGGCTGGAGCCGAGGCCGGAGTGGAGGGTTTAAATCTATTATAATGATGAATTATGAATTGTGAATTATGAATTGTGAGACGTGAGACGTGAGACGTGAGACGTGAGACGTGAGACGTGAGGTGATGTTGATCGAGACCAAGAGAATCCTCGACGACCTGCTGAACGGCAGCGGGCTCGATGCCCCGACGATGGAGGCGCTGTTCGGTGCCATCATGGATGAGAAGCTCGAGCCCGCCCAGGTGGCGGCGCTGCTCGTGGCGCTGCGGGCGAAGGGCGAGTCGGGCGCCGAGGTCGCGGCGGCGGCGCGAGCCATGCGGGGTCGGGCCCGGACCGTGGACGCTCCGATCGGTGCCATCGACACCTGCGGCACCGGCGGCGACGGCGCCGAGACGATCAACATCTCCACCGCGTCGGCCCTCGTGGCGGCCGCCGGGGGCGTGCCGGTGGCCAAGCACGGCAACCGGTCGGTGTCGTCGCGCTGCGGATCGGCCGATGTCCTCGAGGCGCTCGGGGTTCGACTCGATCTCCGGGTCGACGGGTTGGCCACCCTACTCGAGGAGGTCGGCATCGCGTTCCTGTTCGCCCAGCAGCTCCACCCGGCCATGAAAGCGGTGGTGCCGATCCGCAAATCGCTTGGTGTGCGAACGGTGTTCAACCTGCTCGGTCCGCTGACCAATCCCGCCGGCGTCCGCCGTCAGGTGGTCGGCGTCTGGGGACGGGACGTGCAGGGCCTGGTCGCCGACGCCCTGGCCGAGCTCGGCGCGGTGCACGCTTTGGTCGTGCACTCCGACGACGGGCTCGACGAGCTGTCGGTGACGGCGCCGACCGCGGTCATCGAGGTTCGAGGGGGCGCCGTTGTCGGCCGGTGGCGCGTCGAGCCGGCCGATCTCGGGATTCGGGCGAGCGACGGTGGCAGCCTGCGGGGCGGTGACGTCGCGACCAACGCCCGCCGCTTGTGCGCGATCCTCGACGGCACGGAGGTGTCGGCCGCGACCGACGCGGTGACGCTCAACGCGGCGGCCGCGCTCTACGTCGGCGAGGCGGTCGACTCGCTGGCAGCGGGGCTCGACCGGGCGCGCCAGTTGATCTCGAGCGGCGCCGCGGCGGCCACTCTCGAGGCGCTGATTCGGAGGTCGCAGGAGCTTGGCGATGGTGGATGAGTCGGTTCTCGATCGAATCGTGGTCGCGGTGCGCGCTCGATTGGACGCGTCGCCCGAGCCGGCCGAGCTGCGCCGGCGAGCCTACCGGGCCGTCGAGCACCGGGACCGACGCTCCCTGGCAGCCGCTCTCGCCGTCGACCGGCCGGCGGTCATCGCCGAGTGCAAGAGAGCGTCGCCGTCGGCCGGCCTGCTGAACGCCGACTTCAACCCGGTCAATTTGGCGAGGGCCTACGAGGCGGCGGGCGCGGCGGCGATTTCGGTGGTGACCGAGCCCGATTTTTTCCGGGGTCGCCTCGACTGGCTCGCCGAGGTGCGCGCCGCGGTCGTCGGCCTGCCGGTGCTGCGCAAGGACTTCATCGTCGAGGAGCGACAGCTCAGGGAGACCGCGGCGTCCGGCGCCGATGCGGTGCTGCTCATCCAGCGGATTCTGCCGTCCGAGCGGCTCACCGAGCTGGTCGGCGTCGCCCGCGAGCTCGGGCTCGAGACCCTGGTCGAGATCTTCGTGGATGAGGAGCCCGGTCCTGCCATCGCGTCGGGGACCGAGATCATCGGTGTCAACGCACGCGACCTGGCGACCTTCACCACCCGGCTCGACCGGGTCGAGGCGATGGCCGACCGGCTGCCCGAGACGGTGGTTCGAGTGGCCGAGAGCGGCATCTCGAGCCGTGACGACATCCTGCGCCTGCAGACCGCGGGCTACGACGGCTTCCTCGTCGGCGAGCACCTGGTGCGCGCGGACGACCCGGAGCTGGCGTTGCGTCGGTTGAGGGGGTAGTAGGGTGCCAGGCTTGAGGATCTTGGGAAGCTGTTTGACTCGCACCTCCAACTTCGTCGCGACGGGGACAACTTCCCAAGATCCTCAAGCCTGGCACCCCCGTGGACTTCATCGGGTTGCGTCATGCTGATCAAGATCTGCGGGCTGACGCGGCCGGGGGATGCCGAAGCGGCACTCGAGGCGGGCGCCGATCTGCTCGGGTTCGTCTTCGTCCCGGCAACGCCGCGCTTTGTCGATCCGTCGGTCGCGACCTGGATCCGCGATCTGACCGGTGTCGAGACCGTGGGGGTGTTCCGCGATCAGGATCTGTCGAGCGTTGTCGCGATTCGTGATCTACTCGATCTCGATCGGGTGCAGCTGCACGGCGACGAGCCCGACGAGTGGCTCGACACGCTGGGTCCGGACACGCTACGCCGGATTCGACCCGACAGCGTCGACCCGTGGCGCCGGGCGGCGATGCTCGCCGGTCGCTGCCTGCCGTTGCTCGACCCCGGATCCGGAGACGGCGTCGCCTTCGACTGGGACTCGCTCGCGCCCCGGCCAACCGGGCTGTGGATCGGTGTCGCCGGCGGCCTCACTCCGGAGACCGTGGCCCGAGCGGTCAGCACGGTTCGACCGGCGCTCGTCGACGTGTCGTCAGGCGTCGAGCTCGAACCGGGCATCAAGGACCACGCGCGGGTCGAGGCCTTCGTGACCGCGGCGCGCGCCGCGGTAGAATCGGCGGCGTTGGATCGACGATGAAGACACTTCCCGATCGACGTGGGTACTTCGGCGAGTGGGGCGGGCGCTTCGTTCCGGAGACCCTGATGGCGCCGCTCGAGGAGCTCGAGAAGGCCTACCGCGCCGCAGTTCGGGACCGCACCTTCAACGGCCGCCTGAACGAGCTGCTCGAGCACTACGTCGGACGGCCGACCCCACTCTATCTGGCTCGTCGGCTGTCGGCGCGGCTCGGCGGTGCCCGGGTCTGGTTCAAGCGGGAGGACCTCTGCCACACCGGTGCGCACAAGATCAACAACGCTGTCGGCCAGGCTCTGCTCGCCTGCCAGATGGGCAAGCGGCGGGTGATCGCGGAAACCGGAGCGGGCCAGCACGGGGTGGCGACCGCGACCGCGGCGGCGCTGCTCGGTCAACAGTGCCGCATCTACATGGGCGCGGAGGACATGCGGCGCCAGGCGCCGAACGTCTACCGGATGCGGCTCGCCGGCGCCGAGGTGGTGTCGGTCGCCGGCGGCTCGCAGACCTTGAAGGACGCCATCAACGAGGCGCTCCGCGATTGGGTGACCAACGTCCGGACCACGCACTACATCCTGGGCTCGGTGCTCGGTCCGCATCCGTACCCGATGATGGTCCGGGACTTCCAGTCGGTAATCGGCCGGGAGACCATGACTCAGTTCCGGCGCGCGGTGCACAGCCTGCCGGACGTCATCGTCGCGTGCGTCGGCGGCGGCTCGAACGCGGCCGGGATCTTCGCCCCATTCATCGACCACCCGAGGGTGCAATTGATCGGTGTCGAGGCCGGTGGGCGGGGCCCGGAGCCGGGCGATCACGCGGCGCGATTCGCCGGTTCGGGGTCGCCGGGCGTGCTCCACGGCACCAGGACACAGCTGCTCCAGGATGAACGCGGACAGGTCGTGTCGACCCACTCCGTGTCGGCCGGTCTCGATTACCCCGCGGTCGGACCGGAGCACGCCAACTGGCGGGATCTCGGGCGGGTCAGCTACACGACCGTGGACGACGACGAGGCGATCGAGGCGTTCCACCTGCTGTCCGAAACCGAGGGCATCGTGCCGGCCCTCGAGACGGCCCACGCGATCGCTCACGCAGTGAAGCTGGCACCCGGCATGCCGCTCGGGTCCAACGTTGTGGTCAACCTGTCCGGCCGCGGTGACAAGGATCTCGAAGAGGTGGCGCGCCTCGAGGGGGCGCCGTCGTGAACCGCATCGCCCGAACGTTCAAGGATGCGAGCCGACACGGGCGCGCGGTCTTCGTGCCGTACGTGACCGCCGGTGATCCGAGCCTCGACCGGACGATCGAGATCGCCTCCGCCCTGGCCCGGGCGGGGGCCGGAGTCCTCGAGCTCGGTGTGCCGTTTTCGGATCCGATCGCCGACGGACCGACCAACCAGCGGGCTGCCGAGCGCGCGCTGGCCGTCGGGACCTCGCTCAGGGACGTGCTCGCGGCGGTGCGCGCGATCCGGGAACGCTCCGACCTCGCCATCGTGCTGTTCACCTACGCCAACCCCGTGGTGCGGTACGGTATCGATCGTTTCTGTCAACATGCCGCGGCGTCGGGGGTCGATGGGGTGCTGTTCACCGACGTTCCCGCCGAGGAGATGGGGCTGTTCCGCTCGCCGCTCAAGCAGGCCGGTCTCGACCCGATCATGCTCGTGACGCCGACCTCGACGCGCCAGCGTATGAAGGCCGCCGCGAAGATCGGCGGTGGTTTCCTGTACCTCGTGTCCCGGGTCGGGGTGACCGGGGCCCAGGACGAGCTCGACCGGGAGCTGGCGACCCACGTCGAGACCGCTCGACACGCCTCCAAGCTGCCGGTCGCGGTCGGTTTCGGCATCTCGAACCCCGACCAGGTGGCACGCGTCGCCGCCATCGCGGATGGCGTCGTGGTGGGCTCGGCCATCGTCAACATCATCGCCGAGGAAGGCGACACCGACGAGGTCGCCCCGCGCGTCGGGGTGTTCGCCGCTCCGCTCGCCGCCGCGTGTCGTCGTCCGTCGTGAACAGCGCGCCGCAGCTTCACGTTCGGGCCCTGGAATCAGCCGACTCCAGGGCCCGGACGT
>JASFPU010000187.1:0-6477 GCA_050115855.1 Holophagae bacterium | reverse complement strand
GCCAGTTGAGCAGCAGGTCGTCGAAGTCCATGAGATCGGCTTCGCGCTTGCGCTCGAGGTACCGTCTGAAGATCGCGCCGATGGTCTCGGCGGCGTCGTAGAACTGCGGCGAGCGCTCGACCAGGACCTCCTCGAGCTCGCGGCCGGTGTTGATGATGAAGCTGTAGAGGTCGACCAACAGGCGAGGTTTCGGGAGCCGGCGTTTCGGCACCTCGGGGGAGACATCGGCCAGGGCGTGGCCCATCAGGTCGCTGGCGTCCTCGCGGTCGAGAATGCTGAAGCGCCGGCCGTAGCCGACCCGCTCGCCGTAGCGCCTGAGAATCCGGTGACCCGCGGAGTGGAAGGTGCCGCCGTGGACCCGCCCGGCGTCGCGGTCGAGCAGTCGCCCGACGCGGCCGAGCATCTCCCGAGCCGCCTTGTTGGTGAACGTGAGCAGCAGGATTCGACCGGGCGGAACGCCGTCCTCGATGAGCCGGCAGGCGCGGTACACCAGGGTGCGGGTCTTGCCCGTACCGGCACCGGCAAGCACGAGCATCGGCCCGCCGGGGTGCATCACGGCGTCGAGCTGTTGGTGGTTGAGCTCGTCGTCGTAGTCGACTCTCCGGCCGCCGCGGAGGCCGGTCCGGCTCGCCGGACGGATCGGGTCGCTCATGGCAGGGCGACGTGTCCGAGAATCGAGCGGTCGAAGGCGAGGCTCAGGTCGCGGCCGTACAGCATGAGCGTCGCCTCGAGCCGGCACCCCGCCTCGAGAACGGCATCCACCGCCTCGACGAACGGCGCCGGAACTCGAATCGTGAGCTGGACGTCGTCGCCGGCCGCGTCGCTCGCCAGTTTGATCGCCCAGCCGACGGCGCACAGCGCCGCCTCGCGGGTCGTGCCGGCGGCCGGCCCGACCTGGTCGTGACCGCCATAGGCATACGCGGCGATCCGATTCCCTTGACGGACGAACGCGACGCGGTCGTTGCGCTGCTTCAGCCAGTACTGGTGGTCCGACTCTCGAACGATGTTGCGGGTCAGACGGTCGATCCGGTCGAGATCCGCCTGGCCGCGCCGGTTGTACAGATCGGAGGTCACGTCGCGACCGTCCATCAGCCGCGACAAGGCGTGGCCGAGCGGCGGGCCGACCGTAGCAGGCACGGCCATTTGGTAGACCGGCGACAGAGGCCGGAAGCCATTGCGCAGGAGCAGGCTCTGCGCGACACCCTCGGTCGGCACCAGAGTCAGAAACTCACGCGCGCCGGATCGCGCGCCGTACGCCAGCATGCGCGCCATCAGTGCCTCGCCGGCGCCGCGCCCGCGGTGCTGGGGCAGGACCCACATCTCCGAGATCACACACTGCCGAGAGCGGACGTGGCCGGCGGCGAAACCGACGGTTTCCTGTTTGTCCTCGGCGGTCATGAAGCCGTCCGGATCGTGGGTGATGAGATGCGTCAGGTCAGGGTCGACATCCATCTCGAGGTCGAGCACGCCCCGGTTGCTCGGAAACGCGGCGAGCTCGGCGGCGACCGCGTCTCGGAGCACGGCGAGCCCGGGGAGCTCCTCGCGGTTGGTTCGCCGCACCTTGATCTTGGCCATTGGATCCCCCGCTTCGACGACCCCGGAGTCTAACATTATGTTGTTACACGTACCCGTACCCGCACCCGTAGCCGTACCCGTGCCCGTTCCCGTTTCCGACCAATCGGGATCGGGATCGGGCACGGGATCGGGTTCGGGTTCGGGTTCGGAATCGGATTCGGCCATCTCGGGTACGGGTACGGGTACGGGGGGAGAGGGATTACAATAGCGGGCACCAACGTCGGAAAGGGGTGTTCATGCCCAAAGTGCTCGACCGCGAGGTGCCGCGCGACTCCGCCTACGAGGCCAACCGCGACCACTGGTTGAACGAGCTCAGGATCCTCGAGGCTCAGCGGCGCGCGATCGCCGACGGCGGTGGCGAGAATGCCGCGGCGCGGCAGCGCGACAAAGGAAAGCTGCTCGCCCGCGAACGGGTTGAAGCCCTGATCGACGAGGGAACCGATTTTCTCGAGTTTGGCACCTTCGCCGCCTGGGAGCTGTACGAGGAGTGGGGCGGGGCGCCAGCCGCCGGAGTGGTCTGCGGGCTCGGCACGGTCAGCGGGCGCGACTGCGTGGTCGTCGCCAACGACGCGACGGTCAAGGCGGGGGCGTGGTTTCCGATGACCTGCAAGAAGATCCTCCGCGCGCAGGAGATCGCACTCGAAAACCGCCTTCCGGTCGTCTACCTGGTCGACTCGGCCGGTGTCTTCCTGCCGATGCAGGACGAGATCTTCCCGGACCGGGACCACTTCGGCCGGGTGTTCTACAACAACGCCCGCCTGTCCGCCGAGGGCATCTACCAGATCTCCGCCATCCTCGGGTCCTGCGTCGCCGGCGGCGCCTACCTGCCGATCATGTCCGACGAAGCGCTGATCGTCGAAGGCACCGGCACCATCTTCCTGGCCGGTGCCCATCTGGTCCAGGCCGCAATCGGCGAGAAGATGGACAATCAGGCGCTCGGCGGTGCAGAGGTTCAGGTCGACATCTCAGGAGTGGTGGACGATCGATTTCCCGATGACCGGTCCGCCATCGACCACATTCGCGCCCGCATGGCAGAGCTGGCCCACGGACCGGTGGCGCCGTTCGATCGGATCGACGAGCGGCCACCGGTGGTCGACCCCGAGGAGCTGCTCGGCCTGCTTCCGATCGATCGCTCGCGGCCGTACAGCACCCACCAGCTGCTCGGCCGACTGCTCGATGGTTCCCAGTTCACCGAGTACAAGGCGACTTACGGTCGGACCTTGATCTGCGGTACCGGACGCATCGGCGGGTGGGCGGTCGGCATCGTCGCCAACGAGCGGCGCGTCGTGCACCGCCGGCGCGGCCTCGAGGCGGGCGAACGTGAAATGCAGATCGGCGGCGTGATCTACTCCGACGCCGCCGACAAGGGCGCGCGCTTCGTCGAGCTCATGAACCAGAAGGGTGTTCCGCTGCTCTTTCTCCAGGACGTAACCGGATTCATGGTCGGCTCCAAGTCCGAGCGCGACGGAATCATCAAGGACGGCGCCAAGCTGGTCAACGTGGTCGCGAACTCGGTCGTACCGAAGATCACCGTGTTCGTTGGCAACTCGTTCGGTGCCGGCAACTACGCCATGTGCGGCCGGGCGTACGGCGCTCGATTTTTCTACGCCTGGCCGTCGGCATCGATCGCCGTCATGGGCGGGCAGCAGGCGTCGGAGACCTTGCTCGCGATCCAGCTCAAGAACCGTGGCGACGAGGTCAGCGACGAGGAGAAGGCCGAGCGGTTGGCCGAGATCCAGGCGCGCTACGACGCCGCGACCGAACCGCGCTACGCCGCCGCCCGACTCTGGCTCGACGAGATCATCGACCCGCGCCGGACCCGGCAGGTGGTCAGCCGCAGCCTCGAGGCCGCTGCCCATCAGGCCGAGCTGGCGCCGTTCAAGGTCGGTGTCCTGCAAACCTGATGGCGACCGCCGGTTCCCCGTGCGACCGCGCAACCGAGGCCGCCCACGGCCGTAGTTCGTGGCAGAGATCGCCGGGTAACTGCGAACGACTGGAGGGCAAAATCCAGGCCATGACGAGCGGTGGACGCGCACGCTCTCGCTTCAAACGGGATAGCCGAACGGCACGTTTCGTGGCGTGGACGCGGTTCGTGGCACTCGTCGTCGCCGTCTGTGGAGCTCTCGCGTCCGTCGCGCCGGCCCAGGCGGATCCGGCGCGGAGGCATGAAGACGGCGGTCCGATGAAGGTCAAGGAGCTGCCGTCCGAGTGGCGGACCTGGCTCGAGGAGGAGGTCTACCCACTGATCGATCGGCAGCAGAGGCGGGCGTTTCTCCAGCTCGAGACCGATGCCCAGCGGCACGCCTTCGTCGATCGACTGTGGATCCTCTGGGGCCGTCAGACCGGCTTCGGGTCGGCGTTCCGAAGAATGTACGACGAACGGCTGGAGATGGCGCGGCTCGAATTCGGCTCGACGCTCGACGCGCGAGCGAGGGTCCTGCTGCTGCACGGCCTGCCACCCCTGCGGATGGTGGTCAAGTGTACCGAGGTTTTCAACCCGATGGAGATCTGGGGTTGGCCCTACCTCGAAGGCATCGGCGAGGGTCCGGTCGTCGTGTTCTACCAGAAGGGCTCACTCGGTCGCTGGCAGATGTGGGAGGGCCACGACGGCTGGACGGACCTGTACACCACCTTGGGCACCGCCAGCGTCGCGGCCGGTCCGACGAGGCCGAACGACCCGCTCAGCCGACCGGAGTACCGCTGCATGGACGGCGACACCATCGTGCGGTTGATCCGAACCGCGGAGATGTGGACACGCGACCCCCGGTTCATCTTTCGGATGTACCAGTATCGGCCGCAGGAACAGACCGAAGCGGCCGAATCGGCGCCGAACCGATTCATGGAGTTTTCGGCGATCGCGGACGACGATCGCGTACCGATCGACGTCGCGGTCGGCGACGAGTCACGCGCCATGCGCGGCGGTCTGGTGGACGTCGGATTCGACATCACGCTGCCGGCGGGCGACCTCGGCACGACCCCGGTCGGCGACCTCGACGTCGTCCAGCTCGACCTGATCGGCGAGATCTCCCGCGGCGAGGAGATGGTCGACCGCTTCCGCTACCTCTACTCGGTGCCCGCGGCCGGCGACCGGATCGGCCTCGATCTCGAACGGTGGATCCGGCCGGGCGACTACCTGCTGCGGCTCAAGGTCGAGGATGCCCACTCGCCGCACGAGGCGATCGTCGAGCATCGATTCACGGCCCGGGTGGTCGACGGCGTGATCGACGACGACACCGACGAGCTCGCCGCGCTCATGCTCGGGTTGCCGCCCGACGACCCGGAGGAACGGCCGGTGCTGACCCTGCTCGGTCCACCCGGCGAGACCGTATCCGGGGTGCGGCGCTTCGAAGCGGTGACCCGGCCGGAGGTCCAGCGCGTGGCCTTCCTGCTCGACGACGAGGAGGTTTTGACCAAGAATCGGCCGCCCTTCGACATCGATCTGAATCTGGGTCCGTTGCCGAAGCTGACGCGGGTCACCGCGATCGCCTACGACGCCGACGGCGCCGAGCTCGCCCGCGACGGACTGACCCTCAACGTCGGTCGCGAGCGGTTCTTTCTCCGCATCCTTCCCCGAGGGCCCGATGACGCCCGCGGCGACCAGGTGCGCGTCGCGGTCGACGTCAACGTGCCGAGCGAGCGCGAGATCGTCAGCCTCGAGATCTTCTGGAACGATGAGATGGTGGCGAGCCTCGACAGCCCGCCGTACGAGGCGTGGGTGCGCATCGATCGCACCGCCCGTTTCGGCCTGCTGCGCGCGGTCGCCGTGCTCGACGACGAGTCGGTCGCCGAGGACATCCAGTTCGTCAACGCCCCGGAGTTCGGCTCCGTGATCGACGTCACCGGCGTCGAGCTGCCGGTGACCGTCCTCGACCGCTCCGGCCAGCCGGTTCGGAACCTCGAGATCGGCGACTTCCGGGTGTTCGAGGACGGGGTCGAACAGACCATCACCCACGTCGGGGAGCACGTCGACCTGCCGGTCCGGCTGGGCATCGTCATCGACACATCGGGCTCGATGGCGCCGACCCTGCCGACGGTGCAGCGGGTGGTGATGGGCTTCCTCCGAGACCTCCTGCGACCGCGTGATCGGGCGTTCATCGAGGTGTTCTCGGACCGGCCGGACCTGCTGGCGACCTTCACCGCCGACTTCGGCACGCTGGAGCACGCGCTGCTCGCACTGTATCCGGATCGGGCCACCGCGCTGTATGACTCGGTCATCACGGGCCTGTTCCAGTTCTCGGGGGTGAGCGGACGCCGCGCCATGGTGCTGCTGACCGATGGCGAGGACACCGCGTCGAAAAACGGGTTCGACGATGCACTGGCCTACGCCCAGCGGATGGGCGTGACCATCTACACCATCGGTGTCGACCTGCCGACCACCAAGGTTGTGACCCGATTCCAGCTCAAACGGCTGTCGAGCGCCACCGGTGGGCGGGCGTTTTTCGTCGGTCGCGACTCGAAGCTCGACGCGATCTACGACGAGATCGATCGGGAGCTTCGTTCTCAGTATCTGCTCGGCTATACGTCGAGTTCGAACAAGCCGGCCGGCGAGCTGCGTAAGGTCGAGGTCGAGGTCGAGGCCGATCAGCGGGTCAAAGTGCGGACGATCACCGGCTACTATCCTGGTGGTGCATGATGGTGCGAGCCGTGCGGAGGGCTGTGCGGTGGGGAGGTAACGGCACCGTGGATCGACGACAAGGACTACTGATCGCCGGGGCTATGGTGATCGCGCTGCTCGGCGGCGCCGAACCGGCGCCCGCCAAGAACCCACAGGTGAAGCAGGCGGAGGAGCAGGTCGAGTTCGGTTACAAGGCTGCGCGCAGGGGGTACTGGCAGGAGGCGCTCGACCGCTTCGAAGCGGCCGACGAGCTCACTCCGAAGCAGGCCCGAATCCTCAACAACATC
>JASFPU010000186.1:0-6489 GCA_050115855.1 Holophagae bacterium | reverse complement strand
GCTGTCGCTGCGTGAGCCGGCGCTCGACCTCGCGGTCGCGACGGCGCTGGTGTCGTCCGCCGCCGATCGACCCGTGCCGCCGGATCTCGCGATCTTCGGTGAGATCGGCCTGCTCGGTGAGGTGCGGGCGGTCAGCCGGGCCGCCGACCGGGTCCGCGAGGCGGCCGCGTTGGGTTTCGAGCGGGTCGCGCTGCCGGCACGCGACGCGGCGTCCAGTCTGACGCTTCCGGTCGTCCCGATCTCGTCCGTCGTCGATCTGGTCGGCCTGCTGGGGTGATTCAGCTCTCAGCTAAAGGTCGGTTGCTGAGCGTTTGGTGTCAAACACCGATCTTGCGATGGAGCTGATGGCTGACGGCTGACCGCTGACCGCTGACCGCTACTCGGCGGTCGGCGAGGCAGCCTGATAAAACTCCGGGAACATCGCGTAGAACATCATGGCCGGCTGGAGCTGGGCGAGCGGGATCTGGTCGTTGACGGTGTGCGAGTGGAGCTCGTCGGCCGGTCCGAACCCGACAGTCGGAATGTCGAACAGGCCGGCGGTGGTGCAGCCGTTCGACGAGAACTTCGAGCGGTGGATTCGGGGCTCGCGGCCGAGCACGTGCCTCGCCGTGGCCTTGGCGGCGGCCACCGCCGCACTGTCCGGCGACGTCTCCCAGGCCGGGAACACCTTGTCGGTCGGGTAGGCGAAACCGCGCCACGACGGCTGGTCGTAATCGAGCAGCGCGACGTCGGCGTCCGCCTGGACGACGGCGGGCAGCCCGCGGATCTGCTCGAGGGCGGTCTCGGGGGACTCGCCGATGGTCAATCGGCGATCGACGTGGATCGTGCAGAGATCGGGAATCGCGGTCAGGGACGGTGACTTCGACGCGATGTTGGTGACCGCGATCGAGCCCGAGCCCAGGCTCGGGTGGGTCGGTTCGAGCCGGCTGTGCAGGCCGGCCAGGGCCTCGACGATGGAGCTCATGCTGTAGATCGCGTTGACGCCTCGGTCGGGCTGGGACCCGTGGGTCGAGACGCCCCGGGTCACGACCTCGATCTCCATCCGGCCCCGTTGGCCGAAGCAGACGCCGAGGTGCGACGGCATGGCGATCACCACCGCTTCCGGACGCAGATCGATCTCGCTGATCAGGTACTGCCAGGCGAGACCGACACAGTCCTCCCCGGTGACGGTGGCGGTGACCCAGACCGTGAAGTCATCGGGCAACCCGATGCGAGCCGCCAGAGCGATGCCGTGAACGACCGCCGCCAGACCGCCCTTCTGATCCGACGCGCCGCGTCCGAATAGAATGCCGCCCGACACCACGCCGCGGAACGGGTCGTACTTCCACGATGTCGGGTTGCTGATGCCGACGGTGTCGACGTGGGCGTCGAAGGCGAGCACCCGCGGCCCGGAACCGAATCGTCCGAGGACGTTCCCCATCTCGTCCAGGTGGACGTCACGGTAGCCGAGGCGCTCCATCTCGCGCATCACCCGCTCGCACGCCAGGCGCTCGCCGCGGCTCGGCGACGGAATGGTCACGAGATCACGCAGCAGCTCGATGCACTCGGGTGCGGCCTCCTCGGCGAGCCGCAAGGTGTGGTTCGCCTGCTCGGCCGGAATCACGTCGGGGACCTTGTCGATGTGCGCCACGTTGCTCTCCGCTGAGAATTTTTTCACATAGCGCCTCGCGGGGCAAGGAGAACCGCCCGGCGAGACTCGCCTCAGCTCACCTGGCGCACGACGATCGCCTCACGATCCGCGTGGCCCGAAGATCGCCGTTCCGACCCGCACCATGGTGGCGCCTTCCGCCACGGCGACCTCGAAGTCATGGCTCATGCCCATCGACAGCTCGGGGAGCGGTCGCCCGGAGCTGTCCTGCAGACGATCCCGGACCTCGCGCAGCTTCCGGAAGAACCGCCGGGACGACTCGGCGTCGGCGGTGTATGGAGGAATGGCCATGACGCCGCGCACCTGCAACCGGTCGCTGTCGAGCGCGCTGCCAAGCAGCGCCGGGGCGTCGTCCGGCGCGACGCCGGCCTTCTGGGGCTCGTCCCCGACGTTGATCTCGAGCAGCACGTCGACGACTCGTTCCGGCCAATGCTGCTCGAGCAGGAAGTGGAGCCGGTCGACGATCTCCGGTCGATCGACCGTGTGGATCACGTCGAAGGTGTCCAGCGCGGCCTTCGCCTTGTTGCGTTGCAACGGGCCGATGAGGTGCCAGCGCGCCGGCCGCACCTCGGGCTTCTTGGCCACCGCCTCCTGGACGCGGTTCTCGCCCAGGTCCACCGCGCCGGCCGCCACCGCTTCGTCGACCACCGCCGCGGCGTGCGTCTTCGACACCGCGATCAGGGTGACGTCATCGGGCTCGCGGTCAGCCGCTCTGGCGGCGTCGGCAATGCGACGGCGCACCGAGTCGAGGTTTCGAACCAGATCCTGGCTCATGTCACCGGTTGCTCGTCGCGTCGTCGGTCTCGTCGAGCATCTCCTCGAGGTAGAGGATCCGATGGCAGGTCTCGCACGAGATGATCTCCTCGCACCGGCGCACCCGTTGCTGCAGATGGGGCCGCAATGCAAAGTGGCACAGGGAGCACGAGCCTTCGACGACCGCCGCCATCGCGGTGCCCTTCTTGGACTCGAGCAGGCGCATGAACCGAGCCCGGTGCTTGGGGGCCAGATCGGCCTCGATCGCCTTGGTCTCGGCGACCAGCTCGTGGACTCTGTCGACCAGCTCCTGCTTGCGTCGCTCCCAGGTGTCGACCACGTCCTTGTGCGCCGCCTCTTCCTCCGGCCGCGCGCTCCGGCGCTCCTCGATCTCGGTCGCCATGGCGTGGATCGCGTCCTCCAGTTCGCGCCGCCGGGCGGACGCCTCGTTGAGCGCCTTCGTGGCGTAGTCGATCTCCGAAATCACCGCCGTGAACTCGCGCTCGTTGGTGACCGTCGCCTTCTGTCGCTGGAAGTGCTCGAGCTCGAGCTTCCACTCGTCCTCTTTCTTCGTGATCTCCTTGAGCTCGGCCTCGTGGCCGTGCACCTGCTCTTCGATCTTCTCGAGCTCGGCTTGACGATCCAGATTGGCCCGCTGCAGCTCCTGAACCTCGACTGGCGGCGTCTGACGTTCCCGAATCGCCTCGGCGATCTGGTCGTAGTAGTGCTGCAGGCGGACCAACAAAATCAGGTCGTGACGTGCGCTGTTCACCGCTTCCCCTTCCAGCCACATGCCGACGGTGTCCCGAATCGGCGGGCCATGGGCCCACCAGGATTCGAACCTGGGACCGACCGGTTATGAGCCGGCGGCTCTCACCGCTGAGCTATGGGCCCGAGGTATTCTAGCGCCGACGGGGGTGCGGAACAAGGCGAGCGGTAGGCTCAGGTGTTGCCTTCGCTGAACGGCTTGAGCAGGTGCGCGCGGGTCGGATGCCGCAGCTTGCGCAGCGCCTTGTACTCGATCTGCCGGATCCGCTCGCGGGTGACGTTGAACGTCCTGCCAACCTCTTCGAGCGTGTGTTCGGTGCCGTCGCCGATGCCGAACCGGAGCTTGAGCACCTGCTCTTCGCGCGGCGTCAGCGACTTGAGAACGCTCTCCGTGTGGTCCTTGAGGGTGCGCATGATCACGGCGTCGATCGGTGACACCGAGTTGGTGTCCTCGATGAAGTCGCCGAGGTGGGAGTCCTCCTCCTCGCCAATCGGCGTTTCCAGCGAGATCGGCTCCTGCGAGATCTTGTGGATCTTGCGGATCTTGGACACCGGCATCTCCATCCGAGAGGCGATCTCCTCGACGGTGGGCTCCCGACCGAGCTCCTGGACCAGCATCCGCGTCGTGCGCGTCAGCTTGTTGATGGTCTCGATCATGTGCACCGGGATGCGGATGGTCCGCGCCTGGTCGGCGATCGCCCGGGTGATCGCCTGACGGATCCACCACGTCGCGTAGGTCGAAAACTTGTAGCCACGGCGATACTCGAACTTGTCCACCGCCTTCATCAGGCCGATGTTCCCCTCTTGGATGAGGTCGAGGAACTGGAGGCCCCGATTGGTGTACTTCTTGGCGATCGACACCACCAGCCTGAGGTTGGCGACAATGAGCTCCTGCTTGGCCTGGTCGGTCTTGGCCTCGCCGCGCCGCACCTCGGCCAGCAGCACTTTGAGGTCGTCGTACGGAACCTCGAACCGCTCCTCGAGCTTGTCGAGCTCGTCGGTGTAGCGCCCGACCCGCTCCTTGTAGAACTGCCGCCGCTCCTTGTTTCGCTCCTGCTGGAGCTTCTTCTTGTCACGGTTGATCGTCTGGATCGGAATCGAGAACTGCCGTTCGACCTCGCCCAGGAACGTCAGCAGACGGTTCCTGGTAGTGGTGGTGAAGTCGGCGCGGCGCACCAGCAGTGCGATTTCGGCGGTGTTCGCCTCGATCTTGTTGGACAGCTCCTTGTA
The DNA here is from genome assembly GCA_050115855.1 of Holophagae bacterium. Classification (GTDB taxonomy): domain Bacteria; phylum Acidobacteriota; class Thermoanaerobaculia; order Thermoanaerobaculales; family Sulfomarinibacteraceae; genus JAHECW01. Next base: position 2,090 of record JASFPU010000186.1, on the reverse strand, counting down.
TCTCTTGCCGCTCTTCTTGCAGCGGCGCAGACGCTGTTTGAGCTCGCGCGACTCGTCGTCGAGCCCGTTGATGGTCCGGAAGATCGACAGGCCTTCGCGAACGCGGTCCTCGGCCTTTTCGTCGAGCTGCGCACCGTCGCTCTGCAGCAGCTCCCGGACTCCGCGACGCTCACGACGGGCCTGCTCGTTGGTCCGGAGGAAGAGCTCCAGGAGCTCGGGTTCCTTGGACAGCGCGATGAACACCATCGCTTCACCGGCCTCGATCCGCTGGGCGATCTCGACCTCGCCCTCGCGGTCGAGCAGCTTGACCGTGCCCATCTCACGCAGATACATGCGGACGGGATCGTTGGTCTTCTCGAGCTGCTCGGTGGCGGGTCGCGCAGCGTTCTTGGCGGCCGCCGCGTTCTTCTTCGACTTGCCGTTGGTCGGCTGCTCACCGTCCTTGGCGCCATCGTCGTCGTCATCCTCGACGTTGTCGGCTTCGACAACGTCGATCTCCAGCTCGCCGAGGCGAATGTAGATGTCGTCCAGCTTCTCGGCGATGCCGGTCACCTCTTCCGGCAGCTGCTCGAACAGCTCCTCGTGCATGATGAACCCGCGCTCCTTGCCGGTTTGAATCAGCTTGACGAGCTCGGGGTACTTCTCTTCAGCCAGAACGCGCGGCTGCTCCATGAAGCATCACCTCGAATCGTTGTGATTGACTTTCGCGCCCAGATCGCCCCGGCCCGCAGGCGGACGACACCCGTCGCGGTCGGAACAACAGGATTCGACCGTCTCAACTTCCCACAGATAAAAACTCACTGAGAAACGTCCATCGGGTTTCGAGCGCGTGGCGGGCGGTTCGTGATCGATGCAGACCTTGGCCCTGAGGTCGCGTCGCCATCCCCTGCAATATGGTCCCTGATGCCGGCTTTGGCAACCCCTGTGGCGGAAATCAACCAAAAAACAGGGGAATCAGGCCGAAAAACGCGGAAAAATACGCTCTTCGACGTTCGGCAGGACGGCGGCGATGCCCCTCTGACCCGCATTCGGCCGGTGTCAGAAGTCCGGGCGACGCGAGCGCAGCTGCGCGAGTCGGCGCTGGAGCTCGCTCACCCGCTCGAGATCGCCGCGATCCTCGGCATGGCGGATGGCGCTCGTCACGTCACGGGCTTGGGCCCTCCACTGCTCGATCAGAACCCGCCGGAGCTGCCGTCGAATGGCATCGTCCCCCAGCTCCGGTCCCGATCGGGCGCTGGCCTCCGCGACCAGCGTGACGAGCTCGTCCTCGCTCTCGGCCTGGAGCCAGTCGACAAAATCGCTGCCGGTCGGACCGTTCGCCACGAACCGCCTGACCGCATCGATCAAACGACCGAGCCGGGGATCTCCCCGCGCTCCGAGCTCGACCTCACGCGCCACCACGCGCTGCCACTCGACACCGCCCTCGATGATGATCCGGGCCAGAAGATGCTCGCCCGCTGTCAGGGTCGGCGACGCCGGTGGCGGGGCGACGGATCCGCCGGATCGGTGATGCGCCCGGTGGGCGAGATCGCGCAGCACCGCCTCCGAGAATCCGACGCGTTGCGTGAGCTCCAGGAAGAGCTCGTCACGGACGTGCGGATTGCCGGCGGTGGCGATGAGCTCCGCCAGCTCGGCGGCCGCCCGCTGCCGCGCCGAACGCTCCGCCGGCAGGTCCTCGACGAGGAATGCGATCAGAGACGACGGCTCGGCAAGCAACGCCTTCATCGCGTCCCCGCCATCGCGACGCACGACGTCGTCGGGGTCCGTTCCCGGTGGCAGCCCGACCACCGCCACCGACACTCCGGCCTCGAGCAGCACCCGGGCGCCGGCCGCCGCGGCCCGGCGACCGGCGCTGTCGGCGTCGTAACACAGCACCACACGTCCGTCGGCGCCGACCCGACGCCTGAGCAGGCGCGCGTGCTCGGAGGTCAGCGCCGTGCCGAGGGTCGCGACAACCCGGGTGATGCCCACCAGGTGGAGCGAGAAGCAGTCGAAGTACCCTTCGACCACGATCGCCTCGCCGGCGTCGGCGATCGGGCGCCGCGCCCGGTCGAGACAGAACAGCGTCGACCGTTTGTGAAACAGCGCGC
>JASFPU010000185.1:0-6501 GCA_050115855.1 Holophagae bacterium | reverse complement strand
TCGTGGCGCACAAGGATGCCCTGGACCGGCACGCCCGCCGTCGGTTCCAGATCCCGGCGCCCCACTGGATCGCCGACCCGCCCCGGGGCACCCGGTTCGAGCTCCGCCTGCGCCACGCGCCGGCGACCGTCGGCTGCACCATCACCACAACCGACAGCGACCGTCTCGCGGTGGTGATGGACGTCGCGGATCCCGGGGTGGCTCCTGGCCAGTTCGCGGTGCTCTACGACGGCGAGGAGTGTCTCGGTGGTGGCGTCGTCGCCATCGACTGACTCCGGACCCGGTATCGCCCTCCCATGCCCTCACGCCCTCACGCCCTCACGCCCTCACGCCCTCACGCCCTCACGCCCTCACGCCCAAAATACGCTGACGGCTCCGCGGGGGAAGCGGAGCCGCCAACAGGAGGAGGTTGCGATGCTACAGAGAATACGTCGCAAAAGCGAATATGGTTACAGCCGTCTCGTCAACCATCGTCCGAGTCGACCAGACCGAGCCGATGGACCATCTCGTTGAGCGTGGTCGGACTGAGCTTGAGCAGTCGCGCCGCCTGTCGTTGAACGCCACCCGTCTGATCGAGAGCCTGGCGGATCAGCTGCGCCTGAAAGGCGGCAACTGCAAGCCGGAAGTCCAACCCGTCGTCCGGGATCTCGGCGACCGTCACCTCCGGGCGTGCCGGTGAGCGCAGCGCCTGGGGCAGCTCGTCGAGTTCGATCGTCTCGCCACGGCTCAGCACCACCGCCCGCTCGATGGCGTTTTCGAGCTCGCGGACGTTGCCCGGCCAGGGGTGTTCGGTGAGCGCGTCGATCGCCTCGGGCGAGAACCCGACGACGTCCCGCTCGTTCTCCTCGGCGTAGATCCGGAGAAAGTGGGCGACCAACAGCGGCACGTCCTCGCGCCGTTCGCGCAGCGGCGGGAGATCGATGGTAATGACATTGAGCCGGTAGTAGAGATCCTCACGAAATCGACCGGCCTGGACCTCGTTCCACAGGTCGACGTTCGTCGCGGCCACCAGCCGCACGTCGACCGGGCGGGCTTCGACGCCGCCAACCCGCCGGATCTCGCGCTCCTGGATCACCCGCAACAGCTTGGTCTGGGTCTCGAGGCTGATCGTGCCGACCTCGTCGAGGAACAGGGTTCCACGGTGGGCGGCCTCGAACAGTCCCTTCCGGCTCGACACCGCTCCGGTGAAGGCGCCCTTGACGTGGCCGAACAGCGACGACTCGAGGAGCTCGGACGGAATCGCGCTGGTGTGGACCGGCACGAAGGGCTCTCCCCGGCGCGGGCTGAGTCGGTGGATCGCCCGCGCCACGAGCTCCTTGCCGGTACCGGACTCGCCGGTGATCAGGATGTTCGACCGCGCCGGCGCGGCGCGACGGATCAGCTCGAACACCTCCTGCATCCGCCGGCTGGTGCCGACGATCTCGCCCATGCCCTCGAGGCGGCTGCGCAGCAGTAGGTTCTCGACCTGAAGCCGACGCCGTTCGGCGGCCCGGCGGACGAGGTGGAGGACCTCCTCGTTCTTGAACGGCTTGGGCACGTAGTGAAAGGCACCGAGCCGCATCGCCTCGATCGCCGACTCGACCGACGAGTAGGCGGTGATCACCACGACCGGCAGGTGCGGGTCGTGGGCCTTGATCTCGGGCAGCAGCTCGAGCCCGGACCGGTCCGGCAGCATGAGATCGAGCAACACCACGTCGATCTCCTCGTCGACCAGCTGCCGGAGGCCGTCCGCCGCCGTGGTCGCACCGTGATAGTCGAAGCCGGCGCCGCGCAACAGCGTCGAGAGCACGTCCTGCAGGACGGGCTCATCGTCGATCACGAGGACACTTCCGACTCCTTCCATCGTCGCAGCCTCACCGTGGCGCGGGCACCGCCCCCAGCGAGGTTTTCGAGGCTCACCGCACCTCCGAGATTGGCGATCATATCACGCGTGATGGCGAGCCCCAGACCGGTGCCGCCACGGTCGTTCTTGGTCGTGAAGAACGGCTCGAAGACCCGCGCCAGAACATCCTCGGCCACCCCGGGTCCGCGATCGTCGATCCGAATTTCGACCCAGTCGTCATCGCCCGTCACGGCGACCGAGACCCGTTGGTCCGGGCCCGACGCCTCGAGCGCGTTGCGCACCATGTTGGCAACGGCGAGCTCGACCGGGCCGGCGGCGCCGACCACCATCGCCGACCCTTTAATGTCGAGGTCGAGCCGATCGCTCGCCGTCATCGAGCGCGCGGCCTCGAGCGCGGCCGACCTGACGACGTCGGCGACGTCGAGCGCAGACCGGGTTTCGCTGCCCGATCGGATCGCCTCGCGCAGGTTGGCGACGATGCGCGACACACGGAAGCTCTGATCGACCAGCTTCGACACCAGCGACGCCCGCGGATCGTCGCTCGACGTCATGTCGCCGAGCAGCTGCGCGAAAGATGCGATGCCGGTCAGCGGCGTATTGATCTCGTGGGCGAGACCCGACGCCAGGCGACCGAGCGCGGCGAGCCGCTCCTGCTCGCGGATCCGGTCCTGGAGATCGCGCAGCTCGGTGACGTCCTGCAGCACGACCACCCGACCGTTGAAGCTGCCAGTGTCGAGCTCCAGCATGGAGACCGCCATGATGACCCGCCGCGGGTCGTCACCCCGGGTCGTTCCTTCGGCGTTGACGGCCTGCAGCGGCAGGGCATCGCGCCATTCATCAGGCAGCTCGACCAGGGTGTTGAGCGTTTCGGACACCAGGGCCCGGGCGTCCACGCCGAAGATCGCCGCGGCGCGCCGGTTGACCGACAGGATCCGACCGGTGGCGTCGCACACGAGAATCGCCGCCGCCGACGACTCGATGATGCGCTGCGTGTTGGCGTGCAGAATCCGGTACTCCTCAGCCTGTCTCCGGAGGTCGTCGAGATAGCGTGCGCTCTCGAGCGCAACCGCCGCCTGGGCGGTGAACGCTTCGACCACCTCCTGAGCCTCGCTGCCGAGCGGGAACAGCCCCCGCCGAAGACCGAGATAGAGCAGACCGTGAACCGTGTCGACGCGCGCGATGGGCAACCGAAGGCTGTAACCGGCCGTCGCGAGGGTCTGTTCTTCGACCGACGGGAAGTGGTGCTGGAGGATGGTCGCCGGCAGGTGCTCGGGCACGAAGGCTTCGCCCGAGCTGACCCGCAAGAACGCGCCGTCGGCGACCCGCAGGTAGCTCGCGACCACGTCGAAGTCGAGCCCGTCCCGCAGGGTTTCGTGGAGTCTGGTGAGCAGCTCGCGGGGATCGGTCACCTCGGCCAGGTCGCGTGCCGCGTGGGTCAACAGCCACTTGGGCGGTCGCCGGCCGTGGTAGAGCCAGTTTTCGAGAAAGGAACCGACGCGCGTGCGGATCGGCTGCAGCAGGACGACGAGCAGCACTCCGGTGGCGAACGCGAAGAGGTTGCGCAACGCACCGTACCCGGACGCGTACCGGACCAGTAGATGGTTGGTCCCGGCGAACGCAACCCCGCCGATCACCAGCACCAGGGTGGCGGAGAGCGCGTCGCGGGCGATCGGCTCGAGATCCCACAGGCGGTACTCCGTCAGTGCTGCGACCAACGCGAGCGGCAGCGCCGACATCGGCAGCACCATCATCCAGGCGAACGGATCGGCACCGAAACCGAGCTGCCGGGGAACCCACATGACGGTGATCCACGGCACCAGTCCGACGAACAGCCCGAGCGCGGCCCACTCGATCTGGCGCCGGATCCGGGCGTTCGTCGAGGCGCGCCGCCAGCGCACCACGTTGAGCGTGATGCCGGTCGCCAGCACCACTGTGAACACCGCCCTGAGCAAGGTCCTGAGCACCGGCCACCAGCCCTCGGCGTTGGGTGCGATCGCGGTCACCGCCGCGCCGGTCGCCGCGATGACGGTCACCACATCCAGCAGCCACACCGACACCTTGCGTTCGGGGAAGATCAGGAAAAATCGAGCGATCAGAAAGGGCAGCACCGCACCCGATATCCGGTGCAGGATCTGGAGCTCCTCGCGGGACGCGGCGATGCGGTTCGGCACCGTCCCGAGCACCAGCGAGGCGCACGCGATGAGCAGCAGCACCGATCCCTCCCGCCGATCGGTCGCCCAGATCACGACGAGGGCACACACCAGCGCGAGCAGCCCGACCGAGCTGCGCGCGAGATACACCGGATCGATCGCCGGCGGCGGTGGTCGGAAGTCCACCTGACGGCGATCGCCGGCGGCGGAGCGCACCGAAAGCTGGTGCTCGTCGCCGCCGGCGAGCAGGAAGGTCGGGTCCTCGAGACCGGCGACCTGGAGCCCGTCAATCGCCACGATGGCGTCTCCCTCGACCAGCTTCGCGATCGCCGCCGACGAGCCGGGCGGCGCCTCGTCGACGACGATCTCGTCCTCGAGCCACCGCACCGGGAAATCGAGCCGGTAGAAGCTGCGGACGGTCTCGATCAGGGACCATCCGGCCGCCGCCGTCGTCAGCACGGCGACGATCGTGAGCAGGACACGGCGAGCGAACACGTCACCAGTATAGGCGCCGGCCGGAACCGACGCACGATCGACCGGGTGACCGGCCGGCTACATGCGTTGGCTGTCGGCCGTCCGGTCGATCTTGTAGTCGACGTCGGTTTCGAGCACGTTGGCCAACATCAGATCCCGGACCGCGAGCGCCACCCGTCCCCTGCAGTAGGGGAGCCGGTCGGCCACCGCACCCCAGCCGAGCTGCCTGGTCGTGACCTGGTTCAGGATCCGGTCGGTCAGGTCCGACGCGACGGCGGGGTCGCGACCGGAGTGGCGGAGAATCGCGCCCGGCGGCACCTCGTCCACGAACCGGGCGAACTCGTCCTTGATCCGCACCGCTTCGAACAGCAGCGGCTGCAGCGGGTACGATTCCTCCGTCTCCTGACGGGTGTTGATGGTCGAGAAGCGGAAGGTGCCACCCGGCGGCGGCGACACCATGATCTCGATGAACGCGTCCTCGCCGAACAGCGTCCCGCACAGAATCGGCCCGACTCGGCGGTTCTTGGTGTAGATCGCGCCGAAGGTGTCGCCCTGCGCATCGCGGATCTCCACGACGCCGCCCGCGCCGGACTCGACCACGGTCTGCAGAATGGTCGGCAGGTCGAAGTGGTCGAGCATGCCGCCGAGGTTGCTGCTGCCGCGCGAATCGAGGCTGGCGAAGGTTCCCTCCAAGCGGCGCGCGATGTTCTGCAGGTAATGCAGGGCGAAGTCGCGCGACTCGTACACCATCCGCAGCACCAACGGTCGCGACCACTGGACGGTCGATCCGCCTTCCGGAAACCGGGCCTTGCTCTTCAGCGCGGTACCGGTGATGACCTTGCTTTCGCCGAGCACCGCACCGGGTCCGAGGTAGGCGACCGGTTTGAGCCCTTCGCCTTCCTCGATCTCTCGGCTGATCTCGACCACGCCGTCAAGGACCATGTAGAGAGCGGTGGCGGGCTGCTTGGGCCGGAACAGCGTCTCGTTGTGGCCGTGAACCTCGATCCGCCCGTGGCCGGCGAGCGACGCACGGACATCGGACACCATCCCCTTGAAAAACGGACTCTCGGCAATCGCACGAACCAGGTCTTCCTGCTGCATCGACATTCATTATCCCACTGCTTCGCGGCAACACAATCTCCGACCCGGATCGCCGACGCGGGGTAGAATCGACGGGTGGACGCCACTTTGGACACCGACGTATTCACGCTCGTCCTGACCGAGGAGCTGAAACGGCCGGTGGCGCTGACCGGAGACGAGATCGGCGGCAGGTGGCGGCTGCTGTTCCCCGATCTGGCCGGCTGCCTGCCGACGCCGTACCCGATCTTCGGCCACGACGAGGAACGGGTGGTCACCCACGGCTACCCGGTCCTGCGGTCGGACGGCATCTTCCAGCTCGAACGTCACCTCGAGAGTCTGATGGCGGCCGAGGTCGATTACCGCGTCGCGAGCGAGCTCGGACAAAAGGTCGACAAACGCAGCGTCATGGCCGAGCGCGATCGGATTTCCCGATCATTGGCGGTGATGCTCGAGAACGCGCTCATGAACGACTACGGCCGCGGCATGACCGAGGTCTGCCTGCTGTACCTCTCCATCGCGGTGGTGCGGTCTACCACGCGCATTCCGAAGCTGGTTCGGCTCGCCGACCGGATGGCCGACAGCGCCGCCTGCGAACGCCATCGGCAGTCCATTGCCGGTGCCATCGGTGGGCTGATCCAACGTGCCGCCCACAGCGCGTCCGACCACCTCCGCTCGCTGGCGCAGGTCCGTCTCACGCCCAGGGTGACACCGTTGTTGAGCATCGTATGCACGGACCACCTGCTGCTCACCGAACCGCGACCGTCGGCCGACATGCCGTCCCTGGACGGCTATCTTCAGGCCCGTTTCAACGTCGATCTCGCGAGCCTCGAGCGGACCCTGGACCGCGCTCTGTCCCGGCTCAGTCAGCTCATGGCCCGCCGTCCGGAGGTCGGCCGCCTGCTGACCACGGCAACCGGCATCAACCACGACCTCACGATGCCGTGGACCGTGCTC
>JASFPU010000184.1:0-6527 GCA_050115855.1 Holophagae bacterium | reverse complement strand
TTTCAAGGGTCGCCCTTCGAGGGCGATTCGTCATGCCATTGAAATTGGACCTCACATCGACTACCCGCTCCTCCGAGAACGACCCGGAGGTGACCATGAACGGCGGGCCCGGAGCGCATCGCTGCTCCTGTCCCTGTCGCTGGTTGCTGCCGCGGCCGCCGTCGCTGATCTCTGGTCCTGCAACCTCGGCCTTCTGCTCCGCGACCGCCTGACGGCGGACGCGTCCCAGCGTCACCCGGGCAGCGTGGTCGTACGACGGCAGCCGGAACAGCACTGACCACGCTGCCCGGGCGCCGGCGGCCTTCCTGCTGGCCGGCGTGGCTACACGAGGATCGGGGCCCGGGCTCGGCGGTTGCCCCCTTTAACATTGTGAGCAGTGCGATGAGAATCGGAGCGCGCTCGGCACAATGTTAAAGACGGCACGCCCGCCGGCGACGATTGAGGTCGCGGGGATCGAGGCGGTCTCTGCCCACAGACGCCGATCGGGAACGGAAACGGAAACGGGTACGGATACGGACACGGATTCGGACTCGGAATCGGACGCGGACGCGGGATGGTGGCAGCCACGGTACACTCCAGGTTCCGGAGGTGAAGGTGGACCGGATTGCGGACTTCCTGTTCGAGGTCGGAATGCTCAAGCGGACGCCGCGCAGCGGCTGGCAATTCCTGGCCGGCGCCGAACGCGAGAGCGTCGCCGACCACTCGTTCCGGGTCGCGATGATCGCTTTCGTTCTCGCCCGACTGCACGACGGCGACGTCGACCGGGACCGGGTGCTGTCGCTCGCCCTGGTTCACGACCTCGCCGAGGCGCGCACCGGCGACCTCAACTACATGAACCAGAAGTACGACCGCGCGGACGAGGCGCGGGCCGAGGCCGACCTGGTCGACGGCCTGCCGATCGCCGACGAGCTCGGCGGTCTGCTTCGGGAGTACCGAGATGCGGCGACGCCCGAAGCGGTGCTCGCGCACGACGCAGACCAGCTCGAGATGCTGACTCAGCTCGTCGAGCAGCGCGACGCGGGGGTACCGTCGACCGAGCACTGGATCCCGTTCGTCGTCAAGCGGCTGCGCACCGACACGGCCCGGCGACTCGCCGAGGCGGTGCAGTCGGGCACCAGCGCCCGGTGGTGGTTCGACCGCGGCTCGGAATGGTGGATCCGGGGCGGAAAGGGGTGATCTGGACAGATGGGCACGGTGCGGGATAATGCCGCCGTGAAGATGACCCCCATGCTTCGCCAGTATCTGGAGCTCAAGGAGCAGGCCGGCGACGCGCTCCTGCTGTACCGCATGGGAGACTTCTACGAGCTGTTCTTCGAGGACGCCCAGACGGCCGCTCCGGTGCTCGGCGTCGCGCTCACGAAACGGCGCCACAACGAGGACGTCGAGGCGCCGATGTGCGGCGTCCCCCACCATGCCTTCGGCAACTATGTCGGCAAACTGCTCGGCGCGGGCTACCGCGTCGCCGTGGCGGAACAGGTCGAAGATCCCGCGACGGCGAAGGGGCTGGTTCGGCGGGAGATCATCCGCACGCACACCCCCGGAACCATCTCGGAGACCGACCTGCTGGACGGCTCGGAGCGGTGCTTCCTCGCGGCCTACGGCGGTGACGACGAGAGCCTGGCGTTGGCCTGGATCGAGGTCTCGACCGGCGCCTTCGAGGGCCTCCGGTGCGCCGAGCCCGAGGCGCTCACCGAGCAGCTCGCCCAGCTCCGACCACGAGAGATCCTGGTCGCCGACGGCTGGGACGGGTGGCGGCTCCTGTGGCCGCGCGACCTGACGATGCCGACCCCGACGCCCGCGGACCCGGACCTGTTCTCGCCGACCGCGGGTGAGCAGCGCCTCAAGCGGGTCCTCGAGGTCGCGTCTCTTCGCGGCTTCGGCCTCGAGTCCGGCGAACGTCTGGTCGGCATGGCCGGCGCCCTGATCGGGTACATCGAGTCGACCCAGAAAGGCGGCCTCCGCCACCTGCGGAGCTTCACGTGCCACACCGCCGGTGACGCGGTCATCATCGACCGGGCGAGTTTGCGCAATCTGGAGATCGAGCGCGCCGCCGACGGGTCCCGTGCGGCATCGTTGGTCGCCGTTCTCGACCACACCTCGACCCGGATGGGGTCGCGACTCCTGCGCGACTGGATCACGGCCCCGAGCAACGAGCTCGAGGAGATCGCCGAGCGTCAGCGTGGCGTGGCGGAGCTGGCCGACGACGTCGACCTGCTGACCGCCGTCACCGAGCGTCTCGACGGCATCCCCGATCTCGAGCGGCTCGCGGGACGCGTCGGCCTCGGATTGGCGACACCCCGCGAGCTCACCCTGCTCCGCTCGGCGATCGACCGCCTTCCAGAGGTCGCCACGGCGGCGAAACGCGCGACATCGCCGCGGTTGAGCCGCCTCGCGACCGGCCTCGACCCGCTGGAGGATGTCGGTGCCACGCTTCACACGCGCCTCGCCGCGGACCCGCCGGCCGTCGTCGGGCCCGGTGTCATCGCGCCCGGCTGCGACACCGAGCTCGACGACGTCCGCCAGCTCGCGCGGGGCGGCAAGGAACTGCTGGCGGGGATCGAGTCCGCGGAGCGTGAACGGAGCGGCATCTCGAACCTCAAGATCAAGTACAACAAGGTGTTCGGCTACTTCATCGAGGTCTCCAAGGCGCACCGAGACCGCGTCCCCGACGACTACGAACGACGTCAGACCCTGACCAACGCCGAGCGCTTCGTCACCCCCGAGCTCAAGGAGCTCGAGGCCAGGATCCTCGCCGCCGAGGAGCAGGCGAACGCCCGCGAACGTGAGCTCTACGCCGATCTCGTGCGGGAGCTCGAGGGGTCCGCGCGACGGATCTCCGAGACTGCCGCGATCCTCGCTCAGCTCGACGTGCTGGCGGGTTTCGCCGACCGCGCCCGGCGGTGGAACTACTGCCGACCCGCGATCGAAGAGGAGCCCGGCATCGTCATCGAGAACGGCCGCCACCCGGTGCTCGAGCAGGTTCAGCGCGACCCCGCCTTCATCCCGAACGACACCCGTCTGGAGCCCGACCAGGGGAGGATCGTGCTCCTCACCGGGCCCAACATGGGCGGCAAATCGACCTACCTCCGACAGACCGCGTTGATCGCGTTGATGGCCCACTGTGGCTCGTTCGTGCCGGCGTCCGAGGCGACGATCGGGCTCGTCGACCGGATCTTCACCCGGGTCGGCGCGTCGGACATGCTCGCCCGGGGCGAGTCGACCTTCATGGTCGAGATGATCGAGACCGCCAACATCCTCAACCACGCGACGCCGCGGTCGCTCGTCATTCTCGACGAGGTCGGACGGGGCACCGCCACCTTCGACGGCCTGTCGATCGCCTGGGCCATCGTCGAGCATCTCCACGACCGTGCCGAGCACGCCGCCCTTGTGCTGTTCGCCACCCACTATCACGAGCTCACCGAGCTCGCTCGCACGCTGCCCCACCTGGTCAACCGCTCGATGGCGGTCAAGGAGTGGCGCGGCTCGATCCTCTTCCTGCACAGGGTCACCGAAGGTCCGGCCGATCGTTCCTACGGCATCCACGTCGCCGAGCTGGCGGGCGTCCCTGACAACGTCTGCCGGCGGGCCGAGCAGATCCTCGCCAACCTCGAGCGCCACGAGCTGAGCGCCGCCGACGGACCGGCGCTCGACGCCGGCCTCGCCCCGGGCGGAGAACGGACCCGACAGCTCGAGCTGTTCCGCGCGCCGAACGACGAGCTGATCTCCGCGCTGCGCGAGCTCGAGGTCGATCAGCTGACGCCGCTCGAGGCACTCAACACGCTCGCCGAGCTGAAGCGGAAAGCCGACGACCGTGGCTGACGTCATGCCGCTGATCGTCGGCCTGCCCGGCCCGACCCTGTCGGTCGGGCAGGTCGAGATCCTCGACCGTGTCCGGCCCGCGGGGGTCATCCTGTTCGAGCGCAATGTCGTCAGCACCGACCAGGTGCGCGACCTGGCGGCCGCCCTGGCGGAGCTCGAACCACGGCCCTTTTTGGCCGTCGATCTCGAGGGGGGAATCGTCAACCGACTGCGGCCGGTCTGGGGTGACCTGCCGAGCCCGGCAGCGGCCGCGGCGGCCGGCCGACGGGCTGTCCGGGCGCTCGGCGAGGCGGCCGGCGCCGCCTGCCGCGGCCTCGGCATCCACCTCGACCTGGCGCCGGTGGTCGACCTGGAGCGCCCGGACGCCTTCATCGCGGCTCAGCAGCGCTGCCTGTCCGCCGATCCGGACCGGGTCGTCGTGCTCGCTCGGCTGTTCAACGAAGGCCTCGCGGCGTGGGGTGTCAGGGGTTGTCTGAAGCACTTCCCGGGTCTCGGCGAGATCCCGGTCGACACGCACGAGGAGCTGCCTCGAGTCGACCTGGACGTCGCAGACCTCGGACCGCACCTGGCGGTCTTCGAGTCCCTGTCGGCCGACGTGCCGATCGTCATGGTCGGCCACGTCGTCGTGCCCGCTCTCGGCGACGGCGAGCGGCCGGCATCGTTGTCCCCCACGGTCATCCGCCGCGCCGCGCAGCTGCCCGGCTCGCCGATCGTACTGACCGACGACGTCGAGATGGGCGCCCTGGCCACGTCAGGCGATCTGCCGAAGCGGGTCGAAGCGGCGCTCGCCGCGCGCACCCACGGGGTCCTGGTCTGCAAGGCGTTCGACCGGCTGCCCGAGATCGCCGATCACCTTGCCGGGCACATGGCAACCGACTCGTCGCTGAGCGGTCGCCTGCTCGAGATGGCCGCCTGCATGGGCACGCTGCGGCGCGATCTCCTCCAGCACGCGGCGGCCGTGCCGGCTCCGGACGACGCGACCGTCGCCCAGCTCTGGGCCCGCGCCCGGGCTGAAGTGGGCGACGCGTGACCGATCGACGCAGAGCGTCGGTGCTGCTGTCCGGCGGTCTCGACTCGGCGACGGTGCTCGCCATGGCACGGGACGACGGCTTCGAGTGCCACTGCCTGACCGTCGACTACGGCCAACGCCACCGGATCGAGCTCGAGGCGGCGGCGCGGGTCGCCGGTGCGCTCGGCGCAGCGTCGCACCGCACGGTCACCGTCGATCTGAGCGCCATCGGCGGGTCGGCGCTGACCGACGACATCGACGTCCCGCACGGCGCCGAGCCCGGTGCCGGCGGAGTGCCCGTGACGTATGTGCCGGCGCGCAACACGATGCTGCTCGCGCTCCTGCTCGGTCACGCCGAGGTGATCGAGTCCAGCGATCTGTTCATCGGCGCCAATGCGGTCGACTACTCGGGGTATCCGGACTGCCGCCCCGCCTTCCTGACCGCATTCGAGCGGCTCGCCGACGTCGCCACGGTCGCCGGCGCCGAGCACGGGGTCCGGTTCCGGGTCCACGCTCCGCTGCTCGAGCTTTCGAAGGCCGAGATCATCCGCCGAGGCATCGCCCTCGGCGTCGACTACTCCCTCACCCACTCGTGCTACGACCCGTCCCCCGACGGGTTGGCCTGTGGCGACTGCGACTCGTGCACCTTGCGCCGCCGCGGCTTCCGGGACGCGGGCGTGCCCGACCCGACCCGCTACGGCTGAGATCGGTGTCCCCGGCCCGTCGACAACGTGCGCCCGTCCTGAGCGGAGACCGTGCCTCCCATTGCAACGAGCTTCAGACCGGAGGTGACACCGATACCGGAGCCTTCTCTCGAACCGGAGCCCGGTTCGGCACTCACCGCGGTCCCGATCAGGAGAACAGCGCGAAACCCAACCTGCCGGCCAGCGAGATCACGGCGGCCACGCCGACCGTGAGCGCCGAGATCGACAGCGCGTTGCGCCATCCCAACTGCCTGGCGAGCACTGCGATCGTCGCGACGCACGGCACGTAGAACACGACGAACAGCGTGAAGGTGAAGAGCTGCTGCGTGGTCAGAACCGTGTCGACCTGCGTGGTCCCGAGGGCCTGGACCAGCATGACCAGGGTCAGCTCCTTGCGCAATACGCCGAACACCAGGGTCATACCGACCGCAGCGGGCAAACCGAGCAGCCATACGGTCAGGGGCGACAGCATGGTGTTGACCACGTCGGCCGCCTCGGCCCACTCGAGGACACCGAGCACGATGGAGGACGCGATCAGCAGCGGCCAGGCGATGGTGATGAACTCGGTGAGCGCGAGCCAGGTCTTGGCCGCCAGGGTCTTCGGATCGGGCAGGCTGAGATCGGGGATCTCGAGCACCAGGCCGGGAGCGGGCCCCGTGATCCGGCTCGCCAGAATCGTCCCGATGACCACCACGACGACGATGTTGAGCAGATAGATGGAGAGCGCCCAGATCGGACCCATGAAGGCCGCCACGAGGCCGAAGATGACGACGGTCCTCGCGGAGCAGGGAATGAACGAGGTCAGGGCGGCCGTGATCTTCCGGTCTTTCTCCGACTCGAGGATGCGGGTCGACATGATCGCCGGCACCGAGCAGCCGTAGCCGAGGATCATCGGCAGAACCGACTTGCCGTGCAGCCCGATCCGGTGCATGAAGCTGTCGAGGATGTACGCCAGCCTGGGGAGGTATCCGGTGTCCTCGAGGATCGCCAGTCCG
>JASFPU010000183.1:0-6547 GCA_050115855.1 Holophagae bacterium | reverse complement strand
CTGGCCGATCAAACAGAAGTACGGCCGCAGGCTGTCGTGGGCCGATCTGTTCGTCCTGGCCGGCAACTGCGCCCTGGAGTCGATGGGATTCAAGACCTTCGGCTTCGCCGGCGGGCGCGGGGACATATGGGAACCCGAGGAGGACATCGACTGGGGCGTCGAGTCCGAGTGGCTCGGCGATGAGCGGTACCACGGTGATCGCCAGCTCGAGAACCCCTACGGCGCCGTCCAGATGGGCCTGATCTACGTCAACCCCGAGGGGCCGAACGGCACGCCGGATCCGGTCGCCTCGGGCCGCGACGTCCGCGAGACGTTTGCGCGCATGGCCATGAACGACGAGGAGACTGTCGCGCTGACCGCCGGCGGCCACACTTTCGGTAAGTGCCACGGTGCGGGTTCCGATGCCGAGTATCTCGACCGCGAGCCCGAAGGCGCCCCGATCGAGGAGCAGGGTCTCGGCTGGAAGAACCGGCTCGGCAGCGGCAGGGGTGGCGACACCATCACGAGCGGCATCGAGGGCGCATGGACGTCGAACCCGACGCAGTGGGACATGGGCTACTTCGACCTGCTGTTCAAGTACGAGTGGGAGTGCGTGAAGGGGCCCGGGGGCGCATGGCAGTGGCACCCGAAGGACGTCGCCGAGGAGGACATGGTGCCGGACGCCCATGACCCGTCGAAGAAACACCCGCCGATGATGACCACGGCCGACATGTCCATGAAGATGGACCCGAAGTACAAGAAAATCTCCAAACGCTTCCACAAGAACCCGAATGAGTTTGCCGACGCGTTCGCCCGGGCGTGGTTCAAGCTCACCCACCGCGACATGGGTCCAAAGTCGCGGTACCTCGGTCCGGAGGTCCCCAAAGAGGACCTGCTGTGGCAGGACCCGGTGCCGGCTGTCAAGCACAAGCTGATCGGGAAGCGCGATATCACCGCCCTCAAGAAGAAGATCCTCGCGTCGGGGCTGTCGGTGTCCGATCTCGTCTTCACCGCCTGGGCCGCGGCTTCGAGCTACCGCGACTCCGACAAGCGCGGCGGCGCCAACGGAGCCCGCATCCGCCTCGCGCCGCAGAAGGACTGGGCGGTGAACGAGCCGGCCCGGGTGGCGAAGGTCGTCCGGACCCTCGACACGATCCGCAGGGGCTTCAACGCGGAGCAGTCGGGCGACAAGAAGGTCTCGCTCGCCGACCTCATCGTCCTCGGTGGCTGTGCGGCCGTCGAAAAGGCCGCGAAGGATGCCGGAGTGCCGGTCGAGGTGCCGTTCGCTCCGGGTCGGACCGACGCGTCGCAGAAACAGACCGACGTCGAGGCCATGGCGCCGCTCGAGCTCAAGGCCGACGGCTTCCGCAACTACCTCGCCAAGGGTTTCGACCGTCCTGCCGAGCACCTGCTCGTCGACCGAGCGCAGCTGCTGAGCCTGACCGCACCCGAGATGACCGTCCTCGTCGGCGGGCTCCGCGTCCTCGGCGCCAATCACGGCGGCTCCCCGCACGGCGTCTTCACCGACCGGCCGGAAACCCTGACCAACGACTTCTTCGTCAACCTGCTCGATATGGGGACGGAGTGGAAGGCGGCCAGGGCCAAGGGCGTGTACAACGGGCGCGATCGGGCCGGCGGCAAGGTCAAGTGGACCGGCACACGTGCCGATCTGGTCTTCGGCTCGAACTCCGAGCTGCGCGCCCTCGCGGAGGTCTACGCATGCGACGACGCGAAGGAGAAGTTCGTCCACGATTTCGTCGCCGCCTGGAACAAGGTGATGAACCTCGACCGGTTCGACCTGAAGTGACGCAGGATCGGCGCTGATCCCGGGAAACTCGGGAAGAGGTGCCGTTCGAGTCGAGCTGACACACACGATCAACCCGGCCCGCCGGCAACGGCGGGCTTTTTCCTTGCCACGAACACAGCTGCTCTCTCAGCCGCGGATGATCCGACAGGGCGTGATCTGAGAGACCCCGGAGCCTCGGCGTCGACTGATCACGCCGTGACGGCCCGACCGCCATGGCACGCACCAGGAGCGCCGCGTTGCCAGCCGATCACCGCTGCGAGGCGGTCTCCCCGGTGAGCTCTCGGGTCCGAAACTCGCGCTTTCTCCAGTACCGGTAGACCGCCTCGATCGCTAAGGCGGCGGCGAGCACCAGCGCGGTGCCGACGAGGGTCGTCGGGTTGTCCAGGTACTGGAAGAAGAGCAACGCCAGGAACACCGCCACGAGGACCACGAGGTTGACGACGAGGACGACCCGGTTGCCGCCGACCTCGTCGGCGAGACGAAGGTGGGCGACCAGGACGAAAATGTAGATCACCGTGAAGACCGAGCTGGTGATCGAGGCGATGCCGTTCATGTCGAACAGCAGTGCGAACGCCACGCTGAGGGCGGCGGTGATGTACAGCCCCTCTGTCGAGCCGAACCAGACCTTGCGCTCGAACAGCTCCGGCAGTTCACCGTCCTTGGCGAGCGCGTAGGCGATGTTGGCGCCGCCGTAGAGCGTCGCGTTCAGCGCGGACGAGATGGAGAACAGCGCCCCGATCGAGATCAGCACGAAACCGAAGCTGCCGAGAAACGGCTCCGCCGCCACGGCCAGTGCGTTCTCACCGACCTGGACCAGTCGGTCGGGCGGCAGGTTGCCGACCGCGACGACGGCGACCGATACATAGACGAACAGCGCAATGCCGATGCTGGTGTAGATGGCTCGGGGAATGACCCTCTTCGCGTTGCGGAGATTCTCGCCGATGTTGGTGATGAGCCCGAACCCCATGTAGGAGAGAAAGAACAACACGCCGGCGTGGAGCATGCCGCCGATGTGGGACGCGCCGAGCGACGGGGCGACACGGGATGTCGCGATCCGCACCATGCCGGCCGCGATGAACACGCCCAGGATCGCCAGCTTCACGAGCACGATCCAAAACTCGGCCCTTCCCACCGCCTCGGAGCCGAAGAAGCTGAGCACGGTGAACAGTACTACCACCGCCACCACCAGTGCCGCGGTGCCGACAGCGGTGTCCGGAAGGCCGACGAGCGGCAGGAAGTAGCCCGCGATGCCCCGCGCGAACATGGCGACCGACACGACATACGTGAGCCACAGGAGCACGCTCAGCGCGCCGGTCACCACGTTGTCGCCGATGCCCTTGAGGATGAAGGCGATGGGCCCGGCGTTCGAGATGATGTGAGGGCCCAGCTTGGCGTAGGAGTAACCGACGATCAGCGCCAGGGCACCGGACAGCAGGAACGCCTCCGGCAAGTTCTGGCGGGCGATTCTGGCGCCGACCCCGAACACCGAGAAGATGCTCGCACCGATCATCGTGCCGACCGCCATGGCGACCGCCTGGAGAAACCCGATGCGGCTGCGATCTTCGTCTGTTCCAGTTCGTTCGATCACTCGCCCCCCCTGGCGAGAGCTCGATCTCGACCTCGCCATACTACTGGATACTGACGCCGTCGATGACCACGCCCCACAGGGAGAGAACAGGTTCGATTCGAACTTGGCGAACCTCGCTTCAGCTTCGCGGCTGACGGTCTTTGCCGCTGGTCCGGCTCCGTCACGGATCGTGCGGAAAAGAATAGCGGCGCCATCGAGCCCGTTGTGTCATGATAGAAACACTGGGCCATTCAGCCCGAACCACCCAAGGAGGTCCGTGATTCGTACCCGCAAACGTCTTTTCCGCGAGCCGCCACCAAAACCCGAACACCGCGTCAACCGACGCATCCGCATCTCACCGGTCCGGGCGATCGCCCCGGACGGCGAGCAGATCGGCGTCATCCCAGTCGAGGAGGCGCTCCAGATAGCTCGCGACCACGGGCTCGACCTCGTCGAGATCGCCCCCGACGCCCGCCCGCCGGTCTGCAAGATCCTGGACTACGGCCGCTTCAAGTATGAGCGTGACCAGCGTGAGAAGGAGGCCAAGAAGCGCCAGAGCCAGATCGAGATCAAGGAGGTCAAGTTTCGTCCCAACATCGGCGACCACGACTTCCAGACCAAGCTCAACCGGGCGCGCGACTTTCTCGGCGACGGCAGCCACGTCCGATTGACGGTGATGTTCCGGTGGCGCGAGATGCGACGGCCCGAAAACGGGTTCGATCTGCTCGAGCGGGCCCGTGAGGAGCTCGACGACATCGCCGAGGTCGCCTCGCCACCGCCCAAGGAGCTGTCCGGGCGCGACCTGTCCATGGTCGTCAAACCGGCCCGCTGATCCGGCGCCGGGACCACCGCCGAACCGCGGTCGGTCTCCAACGCCATCAACCTCCCGGTCGATACCGACCATCGGCGGTCGATTCCAGCCACCATGTCGGGTGGCTGAAAATTGAAGTTACTGATTCTCAGTGCATTGCAGGTTGGTACTCCACTTGCACCAGCGGTGAGTAGCCGGTCGCGCCCGGCGTCCGGTCGGACCGCAGACGGTCCTCCGATAAACCGCTGATCGGAAAGGAGTCGGCAATGAACAAGAGAATCGCGAGAGTGGCCGGCGCCACCTTGTTTCTCGTGAGCGTCGTGTTCGTGGCGCCGCTGCACGCAGCAGCCAGGCCGACGGACGACGAGATCACCCTCTGGGTGACGGCTGCCGTCGGCCAGGATCCCAGGGTCCACAACTCGGACATCGTGGTCACGTGCCACGATGGTGTCGTCACCCTCACCGGCGACGTCGCCAGCCTCGCGGCGCGGAACTTCGCCGACATGGAGGCGAAAAAGATCCGTGGCGTCATCGGCGTGGTCAACGAGCTCGGCGTCCGACCCGCCGATCGGACTGACGAGGCGATCCGCTCGTCGGTGACACGCCGCCTCCGCGGCAGTCGAGTGATCCACTCACAGGACCTCGACGCGACCTGCGTCGACGGCTCGATCCACCTCTTCGGCACAGTCGACTCGTGGGCCGAACGCGAGCAGGCCGAGCTCCTCGCCAGCGAGGTCGCCGGTGTGAAGAGCCTCGTCAACGACATCCACGTGAAATGGTCCGCGAGCCGAACGGACGACGAGATCCGGAGCGACGTCGAGGCGTCGCTGGTCCGCGACGTCTACCTGTCCGACCTGCCGATTACGGTCGCCGTCCACGACGGCGTGGTGACGCTGAATGGTTCGGTCGGCAACGCCTACGAGCGCGACCGCGCCGAGAGCGGTGCTCGTTGGGTCCGCGGCGTCGCCAAAGTCGTCGATCGGCTGGTCGTCGATCGCGCGGAGAACCGGGGCGCGGTGACGGCACGGCCTGCGCCGACAGATGCCGAGCTCGAGGCCCGCGTCCGGGAGGCGCTCGATGCCGACTTGCGCCTCGACCCGACCAGGATCTCGATCACCGCGGACCTGGGAGAGATCACCCTGGAGGGCACTGTCGACAGTCGCGAGGAACGGACGATCGCAGCGGATGACGCGCGGAACGTGGTCGGCGTGGCGTGGGTCACGAACGAGATTTCCGCCCAGGTCGACGCACGCGACGACCGGAAGATCCGCGACGACGTCCAGTTCCGCATCGACACCGATTACGCCACCGCCGACCTGGGCATCAACGCCGACGTCCATCACGGCGTGGTCACACTTTCCGGTGAGACCTTCAATTGGTTCGAGCGTTCCCGCGCGGCCGGCATCGCCGCCGCCGTCCCCGGCGTCAGGGAGGTCGACAACCTGATCACGGTGTCGCCCGCGTCGCGGAAGATCGACCAGGATCTGACTTCGGCGATCGAGCACCACCTGACGTGGAACTGGACAACCTGGCGCGTTCACAACGACATCGGTGTCACCGTCCGCAACGGTGTCGCCACGCTCACCGGCACGGTGAACACCTGGTCCCAACGGTCCGAGGCGACGAACGTCGCGCTCGACACCCCGGGAATCTGGAAGGTCGACAACCGCATCACCATCGACGGCTACAACTACCCGTGGAGCGAGTTCTACTACAAAGGGCCGTACGAGTACGGTCGTCTTCCCGACATCGAGTAGCACTCAACCACGGCGGCACTGACGGCCGGTCGCTCCGGCCGTCACTTCCGGGACCGGGCGTCGCGCCCGGTCCCGGCTTTTCGAGGAGCCTCTCGTCGCCGGGGACCCGACCGAGCGAGGGAGACCGGCGCGAGGCACGGGTGCTCGAAATCCGACATTTGGCTGATATCAACCGTCGGTGGGTCTCCTGCGACCACGCACGGCCGCTCCGGGTCGGTATCGAGGACTCCGTTCGGCGATCCGGGCCCGGCTTTCGGCCTCGACGCCCAGAAGGAGCGTAACTTTCGTTCTAATAGATATTTACACTAACTCTGGAGTCGTCGGAAGGCCGTTCGGAGAGCTCGGCTGCGACCGGCCGTTCGGTGACGACCGTGGACCCGGCACAAAGCTTGCTCCTTGAGAGGTCCGAGACGCGTCACCGATCGTGGACCAAATGGAAGGAAGACACAGATGGCCGTTGCCCACCCCCTCGACACCGACCGCGACCCCGCTGCGGCGAACCTGACCGCGGCCACGGCGGATACGGTCCCGATCGATCGCATCGATGAGCGGTTGGACACCTCGGCCGAAGGATTGAGCCGGGCCGAAGCGGCCCGCCGGTTGGCCGAGGTCGGTCCGAACGAGCT
>JASFPU010000182.1:0-6548 GCA_050115855.1 Holophagae bacterium | reverse complement strand
CCAGACCCATGCCACCGACGATCAGGCCAAGCGCAAGCAGATCGAAACGCGGAACAAGCTCGACGGGCTCGTGTACTCGACGGAGAAGCTGGTCAACGACAACCGTGACAAGCTCCCCGACAACGAGGTCACGACCATCAACGAGGTGCTCGCGGACGCCAAGAAGGCGCTCGAGGAGGGCGCCGAGGACCGCATGGAGCAGGTCTACGAACGACTGACCCAGGCCAGTCACCAGATCGCCGCGGCGCTGTACCAGACGGCGACCGATCAAGGTGGCGGCGACGCGGGTGGTGATGCCACCCAGGGCGGTCCGGACGTCGGCTCGGCCGGCAGCGACGATGAGGTGATCGACGCCGAGTACGTCGATGTCGAGGCCGAGGACGAAAAGTAAGGCGTATTCGGGAGGCGGAGGCGGGCGCGCGCCCGCCTCCCGCCGTCCTGCCGGCCGACCGTCGACGGCAGGGCGGTGATAGAGTTTGTAGTACGAGGCTCAGCGGGAGTTGCCGTCGAGGGGTGCCCGTCCGGGCGCCGTCAGTCGGTGTCGGTTGGAGGATTCGTGAAGTCCAAACCTCGCTATCGCATGATTTCCTGGGTGGCGGAGAAGTACAACGTCCACCCACAGACCCTGCGACTTTGGGAGCGGGAAGGTCTGATCCGTCCGAGCCGGTCCGAGGGCAACACCCGGCTGTATGACGACCGTGCCTGTGAGCAGCTCGAAGCGGTGCTGACCCTGACCCGCGACCTCGGTGTCAACCTCGCGGGCGTCGAGATCATCCTCAACCTGAAATCCCAGATCGCTCAGCTCCAGGCGGAAAACGAGATGCTCAAGAAGCTCGTCCGACAGGCGCTCCGGAGCAAATCGGAGGTCCCTCGCTATCACGCACTGGTCAAGGTGGAGACGGGTTCGATTCAGGTCGTGGATGACGAATGACGCCGCGAACGGGTCGGCCGGGCAGCACCGAGTCAGCCACACTCCGTCGCTACCTCAAGGACATCGCGCGGTACCCAACGCTCAGCCACGAAGACGAGATCGAGCTCGCCCGTCGGGTCAAGTCCGGAGATCACGAAGCGGTCCGGCGGCTCGTCGAGTCGAACCTCCGGTTCGTCGTCGCCTACGCCAAGCGTTACCGGACGCCGAACGTTCCATTCCTCGACCTGATCCACGAGGGCAATCTGGGCTTGATTCAGGCGGCCAAGAAGTACGATCCCTTCGGTGAGGGACACGACGTCAAGTTCATCACCTACGCGGTGTGGTGGATCCGCCAGGCGATCCTGCACGCGCTCGCCGAGCACGCCGGTTCGTTTCGACTGCCGCAGAAGCAGGCGAACAACCTGTACCGGTTGGAGCGGGTTCGAGCGTTGCTCCACGATCGGTTCGGCAGGATGCCGAGCGATGCCGATCTCGCCGACGAGCTCGACCTCTCGGTCGATGATGTGCGCGTCCTGACTCAAGCGTCCCAGTCTTCGCTGTCACTCAATGAGCCGGTTGATGTCGACGGGGACTCGGAGCTCGGCGATCTGCTCGAGCAGACCGTGCTGCCCGACACCGACGAGCGGATTCTGCAGGAGTCGTTCCGCGTCGCGCTGGCCGACGCGTTGGCCGAGCTGCCGGAACGGGAACGACGGGTTCTCGAGCTGCGCTTCGGTCTCGATGACGATCAGCCGAAGACCCTCCGTGAGATCGGTGAGATACTCGATCTGTCCCGCGAGCGGGTGCGCCAGATCGAGAGCCGAGCGCTCAACCGCCTCCGACGGTCTCACACGACGCAATCGCTCGCTGGCTACCTCAGTTAATTATGAATTCTCAATTATGAATTATGAATGACATCGCACGCATCTCCCATCAACAGGGTTGAGCCGGTGCAGCGCAATTCATAATTCAAAATTCATAATTCAAAATTTGTCTTTCGCTCAGTCATCATCGGCATCCGTTGCGTCGTCGTCCGGTGTCTCGTTGTGGCTGGACAGCGAGCGGCGACGGACGACCCAGGTGCCGGCAAGGACGTCGTGGAGGGCGCGCTTGTCCTCACGGAGCACGACCAGGAGGTGGCCCATGCCGAGCGTCACCGAGCTGACCGAGTAGGCGGCCAGGCGAAGAAAGGCGCGTGACAAGCCGATTGGCGACCTGCCTCGGTGATCGACGATGGTGACACCGAACAGCCATTTGCCGATCGTGGTTCCGACGAGGCCCCAGCCGACCGCGAAGTAGCACCACCAGAGAGCGACCCAGAGGCCGAGGATGCCGGCGGCGTGAGCGATCCACGCCGGATCGGACAGCGTGTCGATCGCCACGCTCGGGTCGTCGAACACCGGATGCCAGTCGATGGCGCGGATCGCCGGGTACGCGAGAAGCCCGCAGGTCGCGCAGTAGACCGTCATGTCGACGAGTGTCGCCGGCAGCCGGCGGAGGAGCCCGGCGGGCTGCAGGCCACCGGGTGGTGTTTCGGTCGCACCGGGGTCGATCACAGCGGTGTCAGACCGCCGTTCTTCTGGTGATCGAGCCACAGTCCCGCATAGGCGTAGAGAAAGCGGAACCGGGACCGGTAGATCTGCTCCAGCCGTTCGGTGTCCGCCCGGTACAGCATGTCGTCGATGAACCACAGGAAACGCCGCTCGATCTCCCGCGCACGATCCAGGCTGCTCGCCGACGTCTCGAGCACCTCGAACAGCCGATCGGGCTTGGCGCTCACGGCGAGCCGCTCGATCTCGCGCCGCTCCTCCTCCATCTTGACCCTGAGCGCGGCGCTGGTGAGGAAGAACTGCTGGAGCTGCTGGATGCTCTTCTCGACCGATCCCTGCTGCTCGACCATCTGCCGGTAAGTCTCAACCTCCCAGGCTTCCAGCCCGAGGCTCTTGATCTCTGGCGCCTCGACGACCTGCTCGGGTGTCCGGTCCCAGATGACGAGCTCGAGAGCGAACATGATCTTGTGCAGCACCTCGTTGAGCAGCGGATCGTTCGGCAGCAGATCGGTGATCGAGGTGATCGGTGCCGCGTTGGTCGGACGCGATTGATCTTCTTGATGGTCCCGATGGAGCTGGGTCGTCGGCGGGGGGGCCGGTTCGTCGGGTTCCTCCACGAGCTCGAGCTCGGGTCTGGGTTGCGCGGTGGCCGATCGTCTTCGTTCATTGTTCCGTGCGAACACGTCTGCCGCCGTCGATTCGAAGTGGGCGAGCACGTCGTGCATCGACTGGCGCAGCTCGAGGATGTCGGACCGTTTGACGTTGTGCTGCCGTCGGGCGTCTTCGAAGCGGACCCGGGACTGGCGGAAGACCTCGATTTTCTCTTTGATCTCCTCGGTCGCGAGGCCCGGGTTTTTGTTCAGGTACCGCTCGATGTCGAAGATGCGGTTGGTGCCTTCGAGCAGCTGGCGTTCCTCGATGTCGAACAGCTCCCGGAACCGGTTCCGGGCCGCGATGTTCGTCGCGGTGATCTCGACCAACAGCGGCGGGTGCAACATGGCCCGCCCGATGCGGGTCTTGAAGCCGCGCAACCGGTCGTAGACCTTGGACTGCACGAGAGTGTCGAAATCGCCGATCCTGTCGAACTCGGCGTGCAACTCCTTGACCGCATCGATCAGCGGTTTCTCCTCCTCGGGGGGCAGTCGACTCATACCAGCGAACCTCGCCAACCGGTCGAAGGTCGCCAGTAGCTCATCTCGACCGCGTTGCACGAGCTCGTCGTCGTCTGACGGCGACTCGGCGAGCCTCGTGAGCAGGATGTCGAGCTTGTCGTAGGTTTCCTGCCCCAGGCGGTCAGACATCAGGTAGAACTTGACCAGAGCGAACAGGATCTTCTCGTCTTGCCGCTTGAGGTGGTCGAAGAACCGCCGCAGGTACGACGGCGGAAAGGTCCGATCGAGGCGGGCCAGCTCCTTGTGGATACGCTGCAACTCGCGCTCGATGGAGTCGAACTCGATGAGGGCGAGCTTGTCGACCGGTCCGCTGATCTGCGGCACGATCTTCTGAATCCTCTGGTACAGCGCCTGGAAATCGAAGTCGTACGGGATCGACCCCTCGCCCTGGTGCTTGTAGACGCCCGCCAGAAACTGGTAGAAAGTCCAGAGAGATCGGAATCGATCGGACAGGTCCGTGAAGCGGTCACCGAGCCCCTGACCCTCAGCCGTTTTCATATGTGTATACGATACACTGCGCAGCGGCGCGACACAACGAAAGGAGCCCGCCATGTTGGGACCCGTGGTCGTGCCGCGATCGGAGATCGAGGCCATGGTCGACCGGCTCGCGGCAGAGATCGGTAGCGACATCCAGGGCCGTTCGCCGGTCTTCATCGGTGTCCTGAAGGGGTGCGTATTCTTTTTCACTGATCTGGTGGTCCGCATCGGGCAGTCGGTGGAGATGGATTTCATTCAGGTCTCGAGCTACGGCGCGAGCACGACGTCCTCCGGATCAGTCGTCCTGGTCAAGGACATTACGGTGGACGTCCGCGACCGTGATGTCTATCTGGTCGAAGACATCGTCGACACCGGCACCACGTTGACCGACGTCATCAGGCTGATCGAAGCGCGGCACCCTCGTTCGATCCAAGTCGTGTCGCTCCTGTCGAAGCCGTCACGCCGACAGGTCGAGGTCGACATCGCATTTCTCGGCACTGAGATCGAGGACCGTTTCGTCATCGGGTACGGCCTTGACTTCGACGAGCGGTACCGCAATCTGCCGCAGATTCACGAGCTGGTTTCGGAGTGACCGGCGACGCCGTTCAGTCCGGGTTACAATGCCCGCGCGTTACACGCCCAGCTGCGAGGGCCGCGATCAGGGGGAGGCGATGAAACCAGGCGATGTCCGCGTGCTGATCCGCGGCGCCGGTGAGCTCGCATCGGCGACCGCGCACCTGCTCTTCACCCAGGGGTTTGGCCGAATCCTGCTGCTGGATCGCCGTTTCCCCAAGGCGGTTCGGAGACGGGTCTGCTTCTGCGAGGCCATCCTCGACGGGTCCCAGACCATTCAGGGTGTGGTGGCACGCTTCGCTCCGGACGTGGCCGCGGTCGAGACCATCCACGCTGCGGGCGAAATCGCAGTTGGCATCATGAATCACGAGACCGTGCTCGCCGAGTGGCGGCCGGAGGTCTTCATCGAGGCGGCCATGCAGCGTCGGAACTGGGGTTTGACTCGAGACCTGGCGCCGATCGTCATCGCGCTCGGGCCCGGCTATGTCGCGCACAAGGACTGTGATGCCCTGGTCGACACGGTGCGTGGACCGCTGGTCGGCAACATCCTGGAGGACACCGGCGAGCATCTCGCTGACGAGCCACCGGCCGAGATCATGGGATTCTCCCAAGAGCGCGTTCTGAAGGCGATTCGCGACGGGATCTTCTTCACCCAGCACACGATCGGTGATCTGGTTGAACGGGGTGAGCGGATCGGGACCGTGGTTTCGGTCTACGGTGTCGATGACTACCGGCGCGGTGTGCCGGTGGATGCGTCGTACTCGGTGACTGCGCGGATCGGCGGTGTCGTCCGCGGACTGCTGCGCGACGGTGTTCCGGTCAAGGCTGGCGACCGGATCGGCGACATCGATCCGCGTGGAGTGACCGACGATCTGGATCACGTATCAGACAAGTCCCATCGCGTTGCGGAAGGGGTGCTCGAGGCCCTGTTGAGCCTGCTC
Organism: Holophagae bacterium; assembly: GCA_050115855.1. Taxonomy (GTDB): domain Bacteria; phylum Acidobacteriota; class Thermoanaerobaculia; order Thermoanaerobaculales; family Sulfomarinibacteraceae; genus JAHECW01. The sequence continues at coordinate 925 of JASFPU010000182.1, read as the reverse complement.
AGCGATCTCGAGAAGTGAACGTGGGTCCGGACGTTCCAAGCTACAATCCTGCCGGATGAAGTGGAAGGGGTCGAGTCGGCGCGCGCTGATGCGCCTGCGGTCTCCGGTGCTTGCACTCGGAGGCGGCGGTGCCCGCGGATTTGTCCACATCGGCGTGCTTCGTGTCATCGAGTCCGCAGGTGTCGGTGTCCGAGCGGTCGTCGGCACCAGCATGGGCTCGGTCATGGGCGCCATGTACCTCGTACACGGCAGCGCCGAGGCGGTGGAGGCGTCGTGGCGGGAGGCCATCCGCGAGGAGATCGTGCCGGTGGTCCATCAGGTGCGCACGGCGCGTCGAGCGACCCAACGGGAGCACCCTTTGATTCAGGCGGCGCGCCGGTTCAAGAACCGCGTCGAAGTGTCGATCGCGCTCAATCGGAGCACGGTGCTCGACGGTGCGGTGCTGGACCGGGCGGTCGATTTCCTGCTGCCGGATATCGACATCGAGGATCTGCCGAAGCCTTTCACGGCGGTCGCCACCCACCTGGAGACCGGCGCCGAGGTTCGGCTCGAGAGGGGCTCGCTCAGAAGCGCCGTCAAGGCATCGAGCTCCATCCCAGGGATGGTCCCGGCGGTCGAGATCGATGGTGCGCAGCTGGTTGACGGCGGCGTCGTCGCCGAGGTTCCGATCGCCGCGGCCAAGCGTTTCGGCAGCCCCGTGCTGGCGGTCGACGCATCGATGGAGATCCCTTCGCTGTCCGACGATGACCTCGCGCTCGACACCATGATGCGGACCCAGATGATGACCTCGGAACGGCTGCGCCAGCGTCAGATCGCCGAGGTCCGGTGGGTCATCCGGCCCGACATCGGCCCGGTCGCGTGGGCCGACTGGGATGTCATGGACGAGATGATCGCCTCCGGCGATCGAGCTGCGAGAGACTTCTTC
>JASFPU010000181.1:0-6552 GCA_050115855.1 Holophagae bacterium | reverse complement strand
AGGCCGAGTAACCGTTCCCCTTTGCGTCCCCCTTGGTGCCTTTGTGCCTTCGTGGTTGTGACGTTCGTTTTCTCATCGAACCTGCTACCGCACCCCGATGAGCGAGAGGTCGAAGTCGGTAAGGGAGCGGAGCTTGAGGTCGGCGAGATCGAAACGTGGGTCGTCGAAGGTCGCGGGGTCGGGCACCGCGACGGTCAGGATGCCGGCTGCCTTGGCGGCGGCGACGCCGGCCGCCGAGTCCTCGAAGGCGATGCAGTCGGCGGCGGGCAGGCCCAACCGCCGCAGCGTGGTGCAATAGACCGCCGGGTCGGGCTTGCCGCGGACCTCGTCGTCGGCGCTGCACACGACCTCGAAGGTGTCGTCCAAACCTAGCGTCACCAGCACCGTCTCGATCACGATGTGGGGCGACGACGATGCCAGCGCGCACCGGAGGCCGGCGTTGCGGACGCGATCGATGGCGCGTCGCACCCCGGGCTGCGCGCGGCCCCGATCGGCGATCAGGTCGACGATGCGCCGGACCAGATCGCGGTGGACGTCGGACGGGCTGGCGCCGCACCACGGATGTCGATCGAACCAGAACGACACCACCTCGTCGGATCGCAGGCCCGTGGTCTGCCGACAGTCGTCGTCGGTCAGCTCGAGCCCGACCGCGGCGAAGACCGTGCGCTCCGCGCGCCGCCAGAGCGGCTCGGAGTCGATGAGCAGCCCGTCCATGTCGAAGATCGCCGCTCTCATGACGGGCAGGGTAGCGCGTCTCTTCACCCGATCCCGATCTTGACCTCGACCGCGGACCGTCTATCGTGTGGATGTGCGTCCAGCAGCACTTCTCCTGATCGCCATGACCGGCCTCGGGTGTGGCGGCGTCGACCCCGGGCCGGAGCCCGTGTCGCCGGTCGTGCTGGCGACCAGCATCCCGCCCCACGCCTGGCTCATCGAGCGCATCGGAGGCGAGCACGTCACCGTCCACACGGTGCTGCGCCCGGGCGAGAGCCCGACCACCCATCAACCGAGCGACGCTCAGGTCTCTCGGGTGCTGGAGGCCCGGGTCTATCTGCGGTGCGGCGTGCCGTTCGAGAGTGGACCCTGGTTTCGCGCGTTGGCCAGCGAGCTCGAGGTCGTCGACCTGCGCGCCGGCGTGCCGGTCCGACGCATGTTCCACTCCCACGCGGCGGACACGGCCGGGCCCCCGTCCCACGATGGGGACTCGGTCGATCCGCACATCTGGCTCAGCCCCATGCGGCTCGGCATCCAGGCGCGTACGATCGCCGAAACGCTGCAGCGCATCGACCCGGATCGGGCGGCCGAGTACGCCGCCGCGCTTGACGGCGTGCTGGAGGATCTCGGGCAGCTCGACGCCGGAATCACCGAGGTGCTGACGCCGTACCGCGGCCGCACCTTTGTCGTCTTCCACCCGTCGTGGGGCTACTTCGCCGACGACTACGGCCTGGTTCAACTGGCGATCGAGATCGAGGGCAAGGAGCCGACCGACGCCGAGCTGACCCGAATCCAGCGGCGCGCCCGCGACCTCGGGGTGACGGCGGTCTTCGTCCAACCCCAGATCTCGGGTCGCTCGGCGCAGGCGGTCGCCGACGTTCTCGGAGCGCGTCTCGAGACGCTGGATCCCCTGGTCCCGGATGTGATCGCCAACCTCCGGCACGCCGCCGACGCCATCGCGGGAGGTTTTGCTGACTGACGCCACCGTGATCCGCGTCGCCGAGGTCGACTTTCGCTACCCGCGGCAGCGCCGCGCGGCACTGACCGGCGTCGGTTTCACCGTCACCGGCACCGAATGGGTCGCACTGCTCGGGCCGAACGGCGGCGGCAAGACGACCCTGCTCCGACTGCTGCTCGGCCAGCTGACACCTCGCCGGGGCCGGATCGAGGTGCTCGGCGGACCGCCGTCCCGCACCCGACGGCGGATCGGCTATGTACCGCAGCAGTCGGGGATCGATCCGACCGTGCCCGCGTCGGTGCTCGACGTGGTGCTCGTCGGCCGCCTGAACGGCTCGAGCTGGGGGCCCAGGTACCCGAGACGGGACCACGTGGCGGCGTTGGCGGCGCTCGAGGAGACCCGAACACGGGAGCTCGCGGACCGGGCCTGGCGAACCCTGTCCGGCGGCCAACGACAGCGTGTGCTGATCGCCCGCGCCCTGTCGTCCGAGGTTGACCTGCTGCTGCTCGACGAGCCGACGACCGGCATCGACATCCACCGCGAGAAGGAGCTGCTGCGGCTGCTCGAGCGGCTCAACGCGCGTCTGCCGATCGTCATGGTGAGCCACGACACCGCGCTCGTCGCCCACCACATGGACCGCGCGCTGTGGGTCGACCGGACCGTCTCCACCATCGACACCGGCGACCTGGATCCGGCGTCGCTCGAGCACATGTTCCACGGAGACCCCCGGTGACCCGGTTCTTCACCGACGCCGCGGTCAACCCGTTCCTGTGGTCGGGGCTGCTCGCCGGCCTGCTGGCGAGCGTCAGCTGCGGTGTCGTCGGCAGCTATGTCGTCACCCGCCGGCTGGTCTTCCTCGCCGGCGCGCTCGCTCACATCGCGATCGGCGGGGTCGGCGCCGCCATCTTCCTCGCGATCAGCTACCCCGAGCTGTTCGACTGGCTCAAGCCGATCCACGGCGGGCTCGCGGCCGCCGTCGCGTCGGCGCCGGTGCTCGCCGTGTTGTCGCACCGCGTGCGCGAGCGGCTCGACACCATCGTCGGTGCGTTGTGGGCGGTCGGGATGTCGATCGGCATCCTGCTCATCAAGCTGACACCCGGCTACCACACCGAGCTGATGAGCTACCTGTTCGGCAACATCAGCTTCGTCACCGGCAACGACCTCGAGTTCCTGGCCTGGTTGAGCGGTGCGGTGGTGGTGATCGCCGCGGCCTTCCACCGGCGCTTCGTCGCCCTGTGCCTGGACGCCGAGCAGGCCGAGCTGCGCGGCATCCCGGTGCTCGCCACCGACGTCGTGCTGTTTCTGCTCATCGCGGTCACGGTCATCGTGCTGACCCAGATCGTCGGCCTGATCCTGGTCATCGCCCTGCTCAGCCTGCCGGCCGCGATCGGCGCCCGTGTCGTCACCCGGCTCGGACCGGCCATGGCGGTCGCGTTCGTGGTGTCGGCGGTCGCCACCACCGTACCGAGGATCGCGGTCTACGGCTCGCCGATCAGCCCGGAGGCGGCCATCGTCCTGTTCACCGCCGGCCTCTATCTCGTCGTGGTGCTGCTCCGCCGGCCCGACGTCGCACCCTGACGCGCCGTAGACGGACGGCTCCCGGGCGCCCCTCGACCCACCCCCAAGGCAGAGGCCACAACTTCTTTTTTTGAACATATTTGCAAGAGGTGCGGCCGACCGAACGATGGTACTCTGCCGGGGAACGATGTGGGCGGTCGTGTTGGTCGTCGGCGCCGTTGTTGCGGGTCAGCCGGAACCACCGTGCGACAGGGTGTGCCAGCGCACGGCGGCCGAAGCGTTGCTCGACGCCGGTGACACCCGCACCGCCATCGACCGGTTGAAGACCGCGCTCGACGCGAACCCGGATGACCGTACGTTGACTCTGATGCTGGCCCGGGCCTACCTGCTGGACGACAACCTGTTCTGGGCCGAGCGGACGATCTCGGCGGCGCTCGACGAGGCTCCCGACGACACCGAGTTCCGTGCCTGGCTGGCGGCCATCCACCTCCGGCAGGGCGACCCTGAGCTCGCTGCCGACGATCTCGACGTCGAGCGACGGCCGACCGACGACCCGCTCCGAGCGCGGTGGCGGCTGCTCGAGGCCAGCCTGTCCACCGTCACCGGCGACCGGTCGTCGGCCCGGTCGTGGGTCGACGGCATCGCGACCGGCGACGCGATCTACCCCGAGGACGCCGCGGCGCTCACCGCACTGCGGTCGTCGCTCGACCCGTGGTGGAGCCCGGTGTTGACCGGGACCCTGGATCTCGGTGGCGGCCGGACGTCGAACGCGCTCGCCGGGTCGCCGACTGATCCGGGCGCGACCGGTACACCGAGTGCCATGCTCCTGCCCGAGCTGCGCGCCCGGCTTGCACCGCGCAGCCGGACGCCGATTCAGCCGATCGTCGACCTCGAGCTGCTCGGCCAGCTGCTTCGCGACGAGGAGGTCGAGGAGCTCAGCACGCTGATCGCCGGGCTTCGCGTCGGCGGCGCGAGGGCCACCGAGCGACGTCGGGTCACCGTCGCCTACCACACCGAAGCGCTGTTTCTCGACCAGGACTCGGCGCTGTACTCCGAGGCCCATCGCGGCGAGTTCGAGGTCGAGTGGGCGAGCGGCAGCATGCTGTTCGGGGGCGCCGGCCACCGGGCCTACCGCGACGAGCGGCGCACGCGATGGGAGGGGGACGTCGGTCTGGGCGGGCCGATCCGGCTCGGGACGGGGTTTCCCGTCGTTGCCGGCGTGACGCTTCGGCTGGCTGACGCGCGTTCGGCGGCGTACGACCAGCTCGGTCTGTCGGCGGCGGTTTCGACGATGGTCGACCTCGGGCGCCGGACGTCGCTGCAGGTGTCGCTGTCGGCGGTCTGGGACGACTACTTCAACTCGGGAGGACAGGAGGGTCTCCGGGTCTTCGGCACCGAGGACGAGCGCCGAGATCTGCTCGGTCGGATCACGCTGATCGCGTGGGCACCCACGAGGTGGGGGCTGCGTCCCGGACTCGAGCTCCGCGTCAGTCGGCGTGACTCCACCGCCGACGACTGCCCCGGATTCGACTTCTCGTACGACGAGTGGCGCGCGGTGGTCTGGCTCCGCTGGACCTTCGGCGCCGGAACCGGACTGCCTCCGCGGCGGGCGCCGGCCGGCCACGTGCCGCTCGACTGGGGCCTCGAACCGGGCCATCCCATGCCGCAGGAGCGGATCCTCGACCTGCTCCGGCGGGACGAGGAGCTGCGCCGCGGATCGAGCTGCGTGCTGCCATGAGCCGGATCGCCCGACCCGACGTTACGCGGCCCCGCAGGGTCCGGACGGTCGCCAGAAGCGTCGTCGACGCGGCCGTGGCAACCGCCGTGTCCGCCGCCGTCGGACTGGCGGTGAACGCGGTGCGACCGTCCGGGTTGCCGTTGGTCGCGACCGCGCCGTACCAGACCCTGGTGCCGTGCCCCGAGCCGGGCGGCCCGGTCGAGCCGATCACCGCCGGCGACCCTTCGATCTTCTCGGAGCGGACTTTCCTGATCGACGCCAGAGCCGCCTCCGAGTACCGCCGCGGCCACCTGGCGGGAGCGCTCAACCTCCCGTACGACTGGCTCGATCCGGTGCCGGAGGACGAGCTGCAGCGGATCGCGAGAGCCATCGCAGCGACCGGCGCGACGCGGGTCGTGGTGTACGGCGACGGCGGCCGGCCGGACAGCGGCGAGCACCTCGGCCGGGAGATTTCCGGTCGCGGCATCAAGAACGTTCGCTTCGTCTCCGGCGGGGCGCCGGCCGTGCTCGACGGGGCCGGACCGTGACCGGCGGGCAGGTGGCCGCCTGGCTCGCGCTGCCGGCGCGCTGGTACCTCGGCGTGCTCTTCGTCGGCGCCTGCCTGCACAAGATCGCCGACCCCCACGCGTTCGCCATCGACATCGCGACCTACGACATTTTGCCGCTCGGTCTGATCAACCTCGCTGCCGTCACCCTGCCCTGGATCGAGCTCGCCGCCGGCGTGCTGCTCCTCACCGGCCACCGTGTGCGGGCCGGCGCGTTGGTGGTCACGGCCATGATGGTGATCTTCCTGACCGCGCTCGTCATCGCGCTCGGCCGAGGCCTCGACATGTCGTGCGGTTGCTTCGCCTCGCAGGGCGCCGAGGAGGACCCGATCTCGCGGCTCACCGTGCTCCGCGACCTGGTCTGGCTCGGTCTGGCGTGGTTCGTCGTGGTCTGCGATGACGGCCGGCTCGGCGTCGACCACTGGCTCGCAAGGAGGTCGCGATGATCCGACGATGGACGTTCGTGCTCGCGATCGCGCTCGGTGTCAACCTGGCAGCCGCGGCGACACCGGACTGTGACCGCCTGGACGATCGCGAGCGGCAGCTGGCCGAGCGCATCCTCGCCAGCGAGCACCTCTACGACTGCTGCGACGCGACGATCAGCGAGTGCCTCGCCGCGCGGCCGCCCTGCTCGCTGGCGGTGCGGATCGCCGACAACGTCTGCCGGCGGGTCGCGGCGGGTCAGGACGAGGGCGGCATCCGTCGCGCCTTGTCGCGGCGCGCCCGCAGCATGATCGGCGGCGGCGCACCGGCCGAGATCGACCTCGAGGCGGCGCCGATCCTCGGACCGGAGGACGCGCCGGTGACGGTCACGATCTACGCCTGCGCCCGCTGTCCCTACTGCAGCACGCTCGTCCCCGAGCTGGTCCGGGCCACCAGGACGCCGCCCCTCGATCACGAGGTCCGTTTCGTTTTCCGGATCTTCCCGATCCGCGGCCATCCGGGTTCGACTGCGGCCGGGCTCGGCTTCGCCGCCGCCGCCGAGATGGGCCGGTTCTGGCCGTTCATGCTGTACGCCTACGACCACTTCGACGAGTTTTCGCCCGAGGTGCAACCGGCGTGGGCCGCCGAGGTCGGCC
>JASFPU010000180.1:0-6582 GCA_050115855.1 Holophagae bacterium | reverse complement strand
CGCTGTCAACTCAGCCGCTTGCAAAATCCACCGGTCGGGGCAAGTTATTGGTTTGTGGTCTCTGTGCCGGCGAGACGCCGGCACTACAAAGGGCTGAGAACCATTGTAGGGCCGGCGTCTCGCCGGCCTGCTGGTGAAGAGGGCCGGAAGACCTTTGTGTCCGATTGTCGAATTTTGCAAGAGGCTCACAACTCAAGACTAAAAACTAAGAACTCAGCTGCGTGCGTAGCTGCTCGCCGAGCTCGGTAAGGGCATCGAGATCGGTAGGCTCGTCCGGCCGCAGCGGCACCTCGACCAGCGGGTGTGAGCCGCCGAGCAGCTGGCGCAGCTGATCGACGCCGTCGTGATCGCGCCGGCCGAGCCAGGCGAGCAGGCCGCGGCCGTCGGTGACGTTCGGGCTGTCGGGGGCGTCCTCGACCACGGGATGGACCCGGTTGACGATCACCGGACCGAGCCGGTAGCCGGCCTCCGTCAGCTTCCGGGCGAAGAACAGGGTGTCGGCCACCCGCTGCTCGCCGGGACCGCTGACCAGCGCGAATGTGGTGTCGTCGGACCTCAGCATCCGCTGGACCTCGAGCGCGCGCTCCTTGAAGCCGTCGAACAGCGGAGCGAAGGCCTGGAAGAACTCGGCCATGTCGCGCAGCAGCTCCATGCCCACCATGCGGTCGAAGAAGCTCTCGACGTTGCGGCCGATGACGCCGAGCTTCGATGTCGCCTTGAGGTTGCCGTCGGCATCGAACCACGGCTTGAGCGCGATCCGCAACGCGCCCGACTCGAGAAAGGCGACGATGCGTTCCGGCGCGCCGAGAAAGTCGAGCGCCTGGCGGGTCGGCGGTGTGTCGAGGATCACCCGGTCGTACTTGCCGTAGCTGGCGACCTCGAACAGCCGCTCCGAGGCCATGTACTCGAGCACGCCGGCCAGGCTGCCCGACAGGTGGTCGTAGAAGCGATTGGTCAGGATGCGCTGTCGGGCGGCATCGTCGGGTGCGTAGCGGTCGACCAGTGTGTCGAACGTCCGGCGGGCGTCGAGCAGGCTGGCCCAGAGCTCGCCCGGCGCGTCGAACGACACCCGGATCTCGTTCGCCGCGGGGTCGGCCGCGACGCCGAGCGCGTCCTTCAAGCGGAGCGACGGGTCGAAGGTCATGACGAGGGTGTCGTGGCCGCGCCGTGCGTGGTCGGCGGCCATCGCGGCGGCGAGCGTGGTCTTGCCGACGCCGCCCGAGCCGGCGACGATGGTGAGCGGCGTCGACACCGGCCGGGTCATGCCGACCTCAGCTGGTCGGCGAGCTCGCGGGCGACGGCGCCGACCAGCGCCGGGCCGGGATCGACCGGCATCAGCGGTACCTCGGCGAGCGGTCCGGCCCACGACTCGATCAGCCGGCCGAGCTGGACCTCGTTGATCGCCCGCCGATCGTGCCACAACCGCACGGCGTCGTCGCTCCCGGCGCCGGCGGCGTCGAACTCGGGGTAGAGCGCATTGACGATGACCACCTCGGGCTGGCGATCGAAGCGCTGACGCAGCGTGCCGATCAGGTCCTTCGACTCCTCGACCGGCATCTCCTCGGCGGTGGTGGTGACCACGACCCCGGTCCGCTTCGGGTCGGCGAGGAAGCCGGAGATCAGCTCGGCCATGTGCCCGATCGGGCCGCTGCGGATGACGTCCGACACCAGCTGAGGCGCCGCCAGCCACGACACGCCGTGGCCGGTCGCCGGCGCGTCGAGCACGATCGTGTCGGGCCGGCGCAGCTCGCGCGGTCCGTAGCCGTCCACCAAACGCAGCGCCCGGCCGAAGACCGCGGTCTCCTTGAGTCCCGGCGCGCCCTCGGTAAAGTGCCGGTGAACCGGGCTGGACAGGACCTTGTTGACCAGCAGCTTCACCCTGAGCTTCTCCCGCACCAGATCGTCGATGAGCTCCCGCGGCTCGATGTGCTGGAGGTAGAGGTTCGGGATCGACTTGACGATGTCACCGCCCGAAGGCTGCGTGTCGAGCAGCTGGTGCAGGTTCTCGCGCGGGTCGACCTCGAACAGCAGCACGGTGCGGCCGCGGGTGGCGAGCAGCCGGCCCAGCGCGGCGCTCATGACGCTCTTGCCGACGCCGCCCTTGCCGGTGACGATGATCAGCTGGAGCCGCTCGAGCCGGGTCAGGAGGTTCATCGTCCGGGCGCCCCGTCAGTCCCGGTACAGCCGGTCGATGACGTCGGCGAACTGCTGCTCGACGACCCGGCGCTTGACCTTGAGCGTCGGTGTCAGTTGACCGCCCTCGATGGACAGCGCGGCCGGCAGCACGTGGAATCGCTTGATCTGTTCGTAGCGCGCCAGCGACGCGTTGACTTTCGCAACCGCGTCGTCGAACAGCTTCCGGACCTCCGGATGCGCGGCGAGCTCCGCGTGATCGGTGAACTCGATCTTCTGCCTTGTCGCCCAACGTTCGAGGTGCTCGAAGCTGGGCGAGACGAGGGCGGCGACGTAGGGCCGACGATCGCCGATGAGCACGGCCGCGTCGATGTACCGGTTCTTCTTCAAATCGCTTTCGATGGGTTGGGGCGCGACGTTCTTGCCGCCGGCGGTGACGATCAGGTCCTTCTTGCGGTCGATGATCAGCACGAAGCCGTCGTCGTCGATCTCGGCGATGTCGCCGGTGCGCAAGAAACCGTCCTCGGTGAAGGCCTCGGCGGTCTGCTCGGGCTTGTTCCAGTAGCCCGACATGACGCTCGGGCCCCTGACCAGCAGCTCGCCGTCCTGGTCGAGCTTGATCTCGAGATTTTCGAGGGGTTTGCCGATCGTGCCGAGGCGGGTCTCCGCCGGATCGAGCCCGTTGGCGGTGACGATGGGCGAGGTCTCCGTGAGACCGTAGCCCTCGATGATGAAGATCCCGAGGCTGTGGAAGAACTCGTTGACGAAGAGCGGCAGTGCGGCGCCGCCGGAGATGCAGAACCGAAGTCGGCCGCCGAGACCGGCGCGGACCTTGGACAGGACCAGCCGGTCGGCGAGGGCGTGTCGCGCCGCGAGGCCGAAGGGGATGTCGCGGCCGGCGAGCCGCAGCCGGGATGCCTGGTTTCCCGTCTCCAGCGCCCAGTTGAACAGCGCGCGTTTGGCCGGCGGCGCGTCGGCGACCGCGTCGACGATCTTCTGCATGACCTTCTCGTACACCCGGGGGACGCCGAAGAACAACGTCGGCTTGATCGTGGAGAGCAGCTCGCCGACGACATGGGCGGAGCAGTACGCTTTCGAGACCTCCTTCCACATGTAGATGTAGCCGAAGGTCCGTTCGGCGACGTGGCAGAGCGGTAGGAACTCGAGCGCGAGGTCCTCGCGTAGGACAGGGGCGCGCCGGGCCGAGTAGAGCGCGTTCTGCACGATGTTGTCGTGGCTCAGCATCACGCCTTTCGGCTCGCCGGTGGTGCCCGAGGTGTAGATGATGGTCATCAGATCCTCGGGACGCACGGCCGCGGCGCCGTCCCAGAACGCGGCCTCCGTGTCGCCGTTCGACTCGCCGTTGGCCAGCTCGTCGAAATGCTGGACGCCGTGGTCGGTGTCCCCCTCGATCTGGATCAGGTGGCGGAGCTCCGGACAGCGCTTCCGGACCGCGAGGAATGCGGCCATCTGCTCGCGGGTCTCGACCACTGCGGCGACCGCCCCCGAGTCCGCCGCCTGATAGGCGATCTGGTCCTCGGTCAGGGTGCTGTAGACCGGTACGTCCACCGCACCGAGCGACAGCACCGCGAGATCGACCATGTGCCACTCGGGTCGGTTGTCGGACAGCAGCATGACGCGGTCGCCACGCCCGACGCCGAGCTCGGCCAGTGCCGCGGCGAGGCCTGACGTCCGGTCGAAGAACTGGTGCGTGGTGAGCACCCGGCGGCCGGTGGGCGTCCAGTGCGCGTAGTGCTCGCCGCGCGGCGCGTCCACCTCGTGTCGGTAGAAGTCAAGCACGGTGCGCTCGGGCATCGACGTCCCCCCTTGGCGGATTGCAGCGAGGGTAGCACGCATCCGCTCCCGATCCCGTTCCCGATCCCGTTCCCGATCCCGTTCCCGATCCCGATCCCGACGAGGCGGTGCCCCCGATCATCGCGAAAGGCGCGTCAAGGCGGACGGGCGATCTCGGGCGATCCGGCCCACAGTGATCGTTGGCGGGCGAGACGCCCGCAGCCACAACTCATCGATCGCGATCCTCAGATGCCGCGTCCCACGCCCGTACGGGCCCGTGACCCCGCAAGAAGGTCGATGTCGACAGCTGCCGTCCCGATCAACAAGGTCCACCTCAGCGCGACCGCACAGTTCAAGGTCAGGGACGGTGGGCCCAGGCCCACCCTACGGTCACCGCTACGACCGGAGCTCACCGAGTGGCGCCGGTTCCGCCTCGTGGTTCAGTGGGGCCCCGCGGAATCGGAGCACCTTGCGGTCGACCTCGCCGTAGGGTGGGCTTGAGCCCACCGTCCCGGTCGCTGTGGGTCACCGGGAGGTGGCGGCATTGTTCAACGTCCTGCGGCGGGCGTGCCCCCGATCATCGCGAAGGGCGCGCTGAGGCGGACGTGCGATCTCGGGCGATCCGGCCCACAGCGATGGTTGGCGGGCGAGACGCCCGCGGTCACAAACGTCGAGCCAGATTCTCAGAGTCCGTGTGCCGCCCCTGAACGAGTCCGGAACCCGACGAAAACCGATGTCACACCGGGAAATATCGAAACAGAATCTCAGGTTTGAGACGGTGAGCACGGAACACCGTGCGTCATTCGGTTTGGAGGGCCTTTCGAATGAGCGATTCCAACCCATTTCACATTACCGGCGGCTCGCCCGAGCCGCGGCGTTCCGGTGCGCCGGTCGGAGCGGGCGACAGCGCCGCCCCGGCACTCGACCGGGTCGAGAAGATGATCCAGTCGTCGGACGTCTTCCTGTTCATGAAGGGCGTGCCGGAGCAGCCGCTGTGCGGCTTCTCGGCCAACGCGGTCGCGATGCTCGAGTCGCTCGGTGCGCCCTATGTGACCTTCGACGTGCTGGCCGACGAGGCGATCCGTCAGGCGGCCAAGGAGTATGCGCAGTGGCCGACCTTCCCTCAGCTCTGGATCAAGGGCGAGCTGGTCGGCGGCCACGACATCATGCTCGAGATGGCCCGGACGGGCGAGCTCCAGCAGCAGCTCCGGAGCGTCGCCTCGTGACCGCACCCGAGCTGATCGTGGTGACCGAGCGGGCGGAGCAGGAGATCAGGTCGATCTTCGAGCGTGAGCGTCCGGCCGATGGTGTCGGCCTGCGCCTCGGCGTCGTCGGCGGCGGCTGCTCCGGTCTGTCGTACGCGATGGACTTCTCGGAGCCGAAGCCGAACGACAACGTCTTGAGATTCGACGGTTTCGAGATGTTACTCGACCCGAAGTCGGCGATCTACATGAAGGACGTGACGCTCGATTTCGAGGACGGCTTCCAAGGCAAGGGGTTCGTCTTTCGCAACCCCAACGCGACCAACACGTGCGGCTGCGGTGAGTCGTTCAGCGTCTGACCTGCTCGACATCGACGCGGGCGTCGCCGAGCTGACCGGCTGGCAGCTGATCGAGGTCGGGGGTCGCGACCGTGAGCGCTTTCTCGCCAGCCAGGTGACCTCCGATGTGGTCGGTCTGCCGGTCGGCGCCAGCCAGCTGTCCGCGCTGCTCGACCGTTCGGGGCGGCTCCAGGGCCTCTTCTTCCTGCGCAAGCGCGCCGACGCGGTGGATCTCCTCGTGCCCGACGCTGCGGCGTCCGCCTGCGTCGATCAACTCGGCAGCCGGGTCATCGCCGACGACGTCAGCTTCCAGACCGTCGAGACGCCGGCGATGCGCCTCGTGCTCGGCCCGGGCGCGCCGACAGCAGTGACCTCTCTCGGCGACGCGGTCGTCATGCCGGTTCAGGGCTGGGGGACGCGGGGCGTGGTGACCTGGTCCGACGCGCCGCTCGAGCTGCCACCGATCGATCCCTCCGAGCTCGAGGCGCGGCGGGTGCTCGGCGGCCCGCCGATGTGGGGTGTCGAGGTGCGGCCCGGCCAGCTGATCAACGAGACCGCCCTGATCGACAGCGCGGTGTCGTTCGACAAGGGGTGTTACCTGGGCCAGGAAACGGTGGCCAAGATCGCGAGCCACCGCGGCGCGGCGCGGGGGCCGGTGCTGCTCGAGCTCGACGCGACCGCGGAGGCCTCGGCATCGTGGGTCGGCGCCACCTTTGGCGTCGGCGAGCGGCGACGTGCCGGTGAGATTCTCTCGTTGGCTCGCTGGAAGGGCCGGACCTGGGCACTGGCGAGCGTCCACCGGGAGCTCCGGCTGCCCGGACGTCGGCTGTCGTGCCGGTTCGCCGACGGCGACGAGATCGACGGGGTCGTCCACGCCTTCCCGCTGTTGCCGGTTCCGGGCCGCGAGTCGATCGCCGATCGGCTGACCGTGGCGGCGTCGGCGGCATTCGCCGACGAGCGGACCGAACGAGCGATCGAGCTGCTCGACCGAGCCATCGGGATCTGCCCGACCTTCGGCGACGCGCACGAGTCGAAAGGTGTGATCCTCGGGCGTCTGGAGCGCTACGAGGAGGCGATCGCCACCATGCACCGGCTGCTCGAAGTCGATCCGGCGG
>JASFPU010000179.1:0-6640 GCA_050115855.1 Holophagae bacterium | reverse complement strand
GGATCGGGATCGGGATCGGGATCGGGATCGGGATCGGGATCGGGATCGGGATCGGGATCGGGATCGGGATCGGGCACTGATGCCGACGCGGGTAAGATGACGGCGTGACGAGCGACGTCATCTACCTCGACTCCAACGCCACGACACCGTGCGACCCGCGGGTGGTCGAGGCCATGCTGCCGTTCATGACTGAGATCTTCGCCAACGCGACGAGCCGCAACCACCGCCCCGGTCGAGAGGCGGCGACGGCCCTCGAACGAGCGCGAGGCACCGTCGATCAGCTGCTCGGTGGCCACGCCGCGAGCGAGGTCGTCTTCACCGCGGGCGCCTCCGAGGCCAACAACCTCGCGCTGTTCGGCGTCGCCGCGGCCGCCGACCAGCGCCGCCGGCGCATCGTCAGCCAGACCACCGAGCACGCCTCGGTGCTGGCGCCGCTCGGCGCCCTCGAACGGCAGGGATGGCGGGTCACTCTCGTCGGTGTCGACAGCCGGGGCCGGGTCGACCTCGACGAGCTCGAGTCCGCGCTCGACGACGACACGGCCGTCGTGTCGGTCATGCTCGCCAACAACGAGACCGGGACCGTGCAAGGGATCGCGGAGGTCGCATCGCTCGCCCACGCTCGCGGCGCGCTGGTGCACTGCGACGCGGCCCAGGCGGTCGGTAAGATCGCAGTCGACGCAGTCGCTCTCGATGTCGATCTGCTCACCGTCTCGGCCCACAAGTTTTACGGCCCGAAGGGGATCGGTGCCCTGTGGATCCGGCGGCGTCGACCGCCGGTCGTGCTGCGACCGTTGGTCCACGGAGGTGGTCAGGAGGGCGGCCTCCGATCGGGAACACCCAACCTGCCGGGCGTGGTCGGGATGGCCCGGGCGTTGGAGCTCGCGGTGGCCGATCTGGATCGGGAGGCGGCGCGGACGGCGCATCTCCGCGATCGTTTGGAGCAGCTCCTGCTGGACGCAATCGAGGACGTCCGCGGAAACGGCGATCCGCTCCGCCGGTTGCCGAACACCAGCAACCTCTCGTTGGTCGGCGTCGAGGTCAATGCACTGCTCGCGTCGTTGCCCGATGTCGCGATCAACACCGGGTCGGCGTGCGCCTCGGCTCACCCCGAACCGTCGCCGGTGCTGCGGGCGATGGGCGTGTCGGACGAGCTCGCGGGCTCGTCGTTGCGGCTCAGCGTCGGCCGTTTCACCACCGAGGCCGAGGTCGACCGGGCGGCGGATCGGATCATCGAGGAGGTCGCCCGACTGCGCGCTCTGCCGAAGCGGATGTGACGGCTACCCGTCGTGGTAGAGCAGAATGCCGTCCAGGTTGGACTCCCACTCGCCGACCCAGGTCTGCCAGCTCGCGATGAGATCGTCGAGCGGCTCGCCGGTTTCGATCCGGTTTCTGGCGTCGGGCGAGCCGGTGAGGAGGTCGAGCGCCGGGGTGTCGGCGACGAACTCGTAGCTGTCGGGACGCCAGCCGAAGTGATCGGGATGGAGATCGTGGAGCGTTTGCAGCAGCACCAGGCCGAGTGCGACCGGCTCGAGGCGATCGCGGTCGGTGACAAAGAGCTCGACCCCGGCGCAGACACTCCCTCCGTGCTTGCCGAACTCGGGGCGGAAACGCGCCGCGCGAAGCGCGACTCCGGGCGGATCCAGAGCGCGCAGCGCCGTGACGGTCGACTCGACGTCGACCCAGGGCGCGCCGACCAGGTGGAACGGACGGGTCGTGCCGCGTCCCTCCGACAGTGTGGTCGCTTCGACCAGACAGAGCCCGGGGTACAGCGCGGCGGTGTCGAGGGTCGGCATGTTCGGGCTCGGCGGGACCCACGGCAGTGACGTGGTGTCCCACCACCCGGCCCGCGACCAGCCTTGGCAGGGCACGACCCCGAGCTCGAGGTTCGGGTAGCGATCGCGCTGCAGCAGCAGGGCGATCTCGCCCAGCGTGAGACCATGGCGGATCGGCGTCGGGATCCTCGACACGAAAGAGTCGTAGCCCGGCGTGACCGGGCCTCCTGCCCGGCACCGTCCGCCGAGTGGATTCGGACGGTCGAGGACGACGACGGCGACCGATGCCGCCTCGCAGGCCGCCATGACGGCGTCCATGGTCGCGGCGAAGGTGTAGTAGCGGCAGCCGATGTCCGGCAGGTCGACGACCACGACGTCGATCGAGCCGAGGTCGTCGTCGCGTGGCCGGAGGGTTTCGGCGCGGTGGCCGTAGAGCGAGCGCACGGCGGCGCCAGTGACCCGGTCGCGCTCGTCCGCAACCGGCTCCATGTCCTGAGCGACACCGTCGAGCCCGTGCTCGGGTGCGAACAGCAGGGTCGGGGCTCCAGCCGACACCGTGAGTCGGCGGCGCGCCGGTTCCAGCTGGGATGTCACGGCGGCGTGGTTGGCGAGCAGTGCCCAGCGCCGGCCCGCGATGACGTCAGGGGCGGCAGCGAGCACATCGAGACCGGTGGTGACGCAAACCATGACGTCATCCTAGCGCGGAATGAACGGTCGGTCGTCGGTGTCGCACCGGACATCGACTTGCGGCAACAGGCGCTTCGGGCTACCATTCGGGCTCGCGTCCCGATCGCGGCGTCGTCACGTGGCCGGGGCGGTCACCCACCGACCGTGAATCCCGCTGTCGGTGACGGGGAGAGCACAGTGAGCGAGGATTCTCCGAACATCGACGGTGATGTCTACGTCTCCATCGAGGAGGCCGTCGACCGGATCGCGCGCGGCGAGCAGATCGTGGTCGTCGACGACGCGGACCGGGAGAACGAGGGCGATCTCATCTTCGCCGCCGAGAAGGTGACGCCCGAAGCGATCAATTTCATGGCCCGTCACGCCCGCGGACTGATCTGCGTGTCGCTCACGCCCGAACGCTGCGACGAGCTCGATCTGCCGCCGATGGTCGAGAAGAACACGTCGGTGCACGAGACCGCGTTCACGGTCAGCGTCGAGGCGAGCCACGGGACCACGACCGGGATCTCCGCCCACGATCGCGCGGCGACCGTGCGCGCGCTGGTCGACCCGGCCACCGGCCCGGCCGATCTCAAGCGACCGGGGCACATGTTTCCACTCCGCGCCCGCCGGGGCGGTGTCCTCAAGCGGGCTGGCCACACCGAAGCGGGCATCGATCTCGCGCGGTTGGCGGGGCTGAGGCCGGCGGCGGTGCTGTGCGAGGTGATGGACGAGGACGGCCAGATGGCGCGGCTGCCGCGGTTGATCGAGTTCGCCCGCGAGCACGGCCTGGGATTGACCACGGTTGCCGACCTCATCGCCTACCGCATGCGGAACGAGAAGCTCGTCGAGCAGGTCGCGGGCCCGCTGCTGCCGACCGAGTTCGGCCCGTTCAGAATCCACGCCTACAGAAACACGGCGACCGACGAGGAACACATCGCACTGGTGATGGGCGAGATCGACCCCGAGGAGCCCGTCCTGGTCCGGGTCCACTCCCAGTGTCTGACTGGCGATGTCTTCTCGTCTGCTCGGTGCGACTGCGGCGTCCAGCTCGAAGCCGCGCTGAGTCTGATCGCCGCGGAGGGTAAGGGCGTGCTGTTGTACCTGCTCCAGGAGGGGCGCGGCATCGGCCTGTTCAACAAGCTCCGGGCGTACGAGCTCCAGGACGAAGGACAGGACACGGTCGAGGCCAACCTGCACCTCGGGTTCAAGGCCGATCCGAGAGACTACGGGACCGGCGCCCAGATCCTGCACGATCTCGGAGCGCGGCGGCTCCGGTTGATGACCAACAACCCGAAGAAGTACACCGCTCTTCGCGGCTTCGGTCTGGAGATCGTCGAACGGGTCGCTCTCGAGATTCCGCCCAACGACGCCAACCGAGCCTACCTCAGGGCCAAGAAGCTCAAGATGGGACACCTGCTCAAGATGGTGTAGGACGTGATTCGGGGTCGTGAATCATGATTCGTGACTCTGGGCTCGTCCGGGCGTGACGCCGTGCGGTCTGGTCGGCACCGTTGACATCCGACGCTGATGACTGCTCATCCGACACTTCCGTTGCCTGACCTGGCCACCCTGGTCGAGGCGCTCACTGCCGGGCGGACGTCCCTCGCAGTCGGTGGCGTGGTCCCCGGCGCACGCTCGCTGGTCCTGGCGTCGTTGCACGGCGGCGGGTGGCGGCCGGGCCTGGTCGCGGTGGTGGCACCCAACTCGGCCGATGCCGAGAACCTGGCGGCCGGTCTCTCGCTGCTCGCCCCCGGGCTCGGCGTCGGCTGCGTTCCGGCCGACCTCGGTGCGCCGTACCAGGGTGCGGAGCCGCCCCTCGCGTCGCGTTTGAGTCTGGTCCGGCTGCTCCGACGCGTCGCCGCCGACGAGATCGACGTGGTGGTGGTTCCGGTGCGGGCGCTGCTCGGCCCGATTCCCGAGCCCGGTGCGGTTGCCGCGCAGGTCGAACGGCTCGTCTCCGGTGTGGTTCTCGACCAGAGGCGGCTCGCCGACCGGCTCACGGCCGCCGGGTATCGGCGGGTCGATCTGGTGGAGGAGGCGGGCGAGTTCGCGGTGCGCGGGTGGGTCGTCGACATCCACGACGGTGGCGATGCGGCGCTCCGAGTGGTTCTCGACGACGAACGGATCGATGAGATTCGACGTTTCGATCCGGCGACTCAACGTTCCGTGGGCGAGCCGCTCGACGGCGTGACGCTGTATCCCCTCGACCCGTTCCCCGCCGAGGAGGAGCGCTTGGCCGTGGTCGCCGACACGTTGGAGGCCGGTTTCCCGGCGCTCGCCGACGCGATGCGTGCCGGTGCCGAGCGGCGGCTGTGGTGGGCGGCCCTCCACCTGGACGACGAGCACCTGAGCTGGCTCGACCTCGCAGCGGCCGTTGTGGTCTGCGATCGGGACGACGTCACGGGCGAGCTCGCGCGCTGGCGGCAGGTCCAGGACCGAGAGTGGCGGGCGTTGCAGGAGCGCAGCTTCCAGCTGCCGCCCCCGAACCAGCTCCTGCTGTCGGCGGAGGTCGTTGCAGGCCGTCTCGAACGAGCCGATCTTCGCGTCGAGCAGCTCGAGGTGGCCGACGGCACGACATCGTGGTGGCGGGTCGCGACCCGTCCGGTGGAGAGCTTCGCGCGCCGGATTCCCGACCTCGTGCCGACCCTGCGCGATCGGCGCGCCCAGGAGCTGGCTCAGCTCATGGTGGTGGCATCGCCCGGCGAAGCCCGACGGTTCGACCATCTCCTGTCGGAGGGCGGCGTGGCGACCGTGTCTCCGCCGGTCGCCGGAGGCGTGGCCATTGTCGAGGCCGATGTCCAGCACGGCTTTGTCTGGCGTCGCGACGTCGACCACACCGGAGACGCGGTTGGCGGGCTCGTGGTGTACGGTCGGCGCGACCTCACCGCGGCGCCGCCACCCCGCCGACGGCGAGGCGGCACGGCCGCCTTCGTGTCCGATCTGCGGGACCTTCGTCCGGGAGATCTGGTGGTCCATCTGGACCATGGAATCGGCCGCTTCGACGGCTTCAGACGGGTCGAGGTCGAGGGCTCCGAGCTCGAGATGCTGGTTGTCGCGTACCGAGGCGGTGACACCCTGCTGGTGCCGGTCGAGCGTGCCGATCTGATTCAGAAGTACGCCGCGGGCGACAGCGAGGCCGTTCCCCGGCTCGACCGTCTCGGCGGATCGACCTGGAGCCGACGCAAGGCGCGGGTCAAGAAGGCGGTGCGCGAGATGGCCGCCGAGCTGCTCCGCCTCGCGGCAGCCCGGTCCGCGACGCGAGGTTTCCGGTTTTCGCCCGACTCGCCATGGCAGCGCGAGTTCGAGGATGCCTTCGAGTACGAGCTCACCGACGACCAGGAACGCTCCATCGCGGAGATCAAGGCCGATATGGAGTCGGACCGGCCGATGGATCGCCTGCTGTGCGGCGATGTCGGATACGGCAAGACCGAGGTCGCCATTCGCGCCGCGTTCAAGACCGTCCTCGAAGGCAAGCAGGTGGCGGTGCTGGCTCCGACGACGATCCTGGTCGGTCAGCACCTCGAGACCTTCGAGCGCCGGTTCGCCGGGTTTCCTGTCGAGGTCCGCATGCTGTCGCGCTTCGTCCAGCCGAAGGATGTCAAGCACGTGCTTGCCGGGCTCGCCGACGGCACGGTGGACGTCGTCATCGGCACGCACCGGTTGCTCGGCCGAGACGTTGCGTTCCGCGATCTCGGTCTGGTCATTCTGGACGAGGAGCAGCGCTTCGGCGTCGCGCAGAAGGAGCGGTTGAAGAAGCTGCGCACCGAGGTCGATGTCGTCGCGATGTCAGCGACTCCGATTCCGCGAACCCTCAACATGGCGATGAGCGGGCTGCGCGACATCTCGCTGATCGAGACGCCACCGCGCGACCGCCAGGCCGTGGAAACGAGCGTCCGTGAGTTTTCCGACGAGGTCGTTCGGGAAGCCGTCCTGTACGAGATCGAACGCGGCGGTCAGGTGTACTTCGTCCACAACCGCGTCCGGTCGATCGGGGCCATCGCCGAATGGCTGCGACGCGTGGTGCCGGAAGCACGGCTGGTGGTCGGTCACGGACAGATGACGGAGCGCCAGCTCGAAAGGGCGATGCGCAGCTTTCTCGACGGCGAGGCGGACGTCCTGCTCGCCACGGCGATCATCGAGAACGGTCTCGACATCCCGAATGCCAACACCCTGCTGGTCAATCGAGCGGACCGATTCGGCCT
>JASFPU010000178.1:0-6655 GCA_050115855.1 Holophagae bacterium | reverse complement strand
AGCCGAGTTCGGCTGGATGTTCTAGCGGAACCGCCGATGGGATGGTCGAGCTCACGCCTCGGCTTCCGCAGTTCGAACCTGGACTGCGGAAGCCGTCCCCAGTCGCGCCTTCGGCGAGGGTGGCGTAGTTGTCGGGGAAGAAGGTCTCCCGACGCCGTCTGAAACCTGGAAGCCGCGCTGCTATAGCACCGCCCATGATTCCGGTCATGGGGAATTCGTGAGCCTTCTCGATATGGCGTGCGTCGTCGTGCCGGCGGTGTGCCCGGTCGACAAAGCCATCTTCGAGAGTCGGGATGTTCGGCGCGAGGAGGGGATCGACTGCGCTCGGCAAGATCGAGATCCCGAAAAGCGGCGCGTCGGCACGATCGGTGCACGGCGTCAGTGATCCGTGTGTGAGTCGAAGGCTCCGGCGCGTGCTGGTCGCTGTGACCTTCGATTCGAATTGGTGCCGGTCTCTCGGAACCGAGGTATGATCACCCCCAACCAACGACATCTCTGGAGGATTTCATGCGTGATCTCTATAAACAGCGGCTGGCCTCCTTCACTTTGGTGTGCGCTGTGGTGTCTGCCCTGGCCCCGAACCCGGCCGAGGCGCAGAGGGTCTACGAGCCGCTGTTCGACAGGTTCAACGTGCGGGCCGAGGGTAGCTGGGTCGGCATGAATACCCAGATCAGACTCGACTCCGAGCTGCTCGGACGGGGGACCACGCTGAGCTTCGAGGACGACCTCGATCTCGACAGCATCAAGGTCATCCCGAGCGTCGAGTTCGAGTGGCAGATTGCCCGCAAGCACCGCTTGGGGGTGCGCTGGCAGGACATCAGCCGGAACTCGACCTCGCAGGCACTCAAGGAGATCCAGTGGGGCGACGAGATCATCCCCATCGACGCCGACATCAGGCTCGGCTTCGACATCGAGCAGTACTTCGTGGACTACACCTACTACCCGTGGGTCAAGGAGCGGTGGGCGGCGGGTTTCGGTCTCGGCATCCGTGTCATGGACGTCTCGGCGACGCTGTCGTGGAATCTCGACATGTTCCAGGAGAGCGGGAGCACCGATGCCAAGGGCACCGGGCCGCTGCCGTACCTGTACTTCGACTATCGGTTGCTGCTGTCGGACCACTGGCGATTCGGCGCCGGTCTCGGCTGGCTCCAGGTCACAATCGGCGACATCGACGGCGGGCAGTGGATCGGGCGCGCCAGCATCGAGTATCTGCTCGGTCGGCACTGGGGGTTCGGCGGCGCGGTCAACATCGCCACCGTCGACGTCAACTGGGCCGGCGTCGAGACCGACGAGGGCGAGAGTGCCCTGACCGCTGCGCTCGACCTCGACATCAACGACGTCAGCGTCTTCGTCCGTTTCCGGTTCTGACCGGAAAGCCTGCAGCCGCGCTCGGCCGTCCGGTCAGCGTCGCACCGAGGTCGGCCCTGTGATCTCGCGGTGGCCGGCGCGTTCACCGCGCTCCTACGGTGTTCGATGTCACCAATCCACAGCGGTGTCTCGGGCGTCGCTGTCTGGACCGACTCGGTCTGAAGTACTCTGGGATGCGAATGAGGACGGAGCAGCTCGAGTGGACCTCGTCGAGGGGTTGGCATCCTCCGGTCGGGGAGGGGGCCGGCCCGGGTGCGGACCTCGTGCTCGTGTTCGGGGGTAGCGGTGTGCTGCGCGATTCAGCGCCGCTGGGCGAGCTTCGCGACCGATATCCCGACGCGATCATCGGCGGTTGCTCCACGGCGGGTGAGATCCTCGACACCCGCGTCAGTGACGGCTCGATCGTGGCCACGGCGGTCGCCTTCGAGTCGACCCGGGTTCGCGCCGCCGAGATGACGCTGAGCGGCGACGCCGACAGCCGGCAGGCCGGTCGAAAGTTGGCCGCGCAGCTCACCGGCGACGATCTCGTCCACATTCTGGTCTTCTCCGATGGATTGACGGTCAACGGCAGCGAGCTGTCGCGGGGCATGATGGACCGGCTCCCCGTCGGGGTGCTGGTGACCGGCGGGTTGGCCGGAGACGGCACCGATTTCACGGAAACGTTCGTCGTCAGCGGCGCCGAGGCCACGGCACGCCGGCTGGTCGCGATCGGCCTGTACGGTGACCGACTCAGGGTCGGCTGCGGTTCGGTCGGCGGCTGGGACCCGTTCGGCCCCGAGCGGCTCATCACCAGGTCACATGGCAACGTGCTGTACGAGCTCGACGGCCGATCGGCGCTCGAGCTGTACAAGTCCTACCTCGGGGACTACGCGTCGAACTTGCCGGCGAGCGCGCTCTTGTTTCCGTTGAGTCTTCGCTCCGGGGTGCACGGTCCACCCGTGGTCCGGACCGTGCTGTCGATCGACGAGGCCGAGGGCAGCATGACCTTCGCCGGCGATCTGCCCGAGGGGCACTACGCCAGGCTGATGCGGGCGAACTTCGAGCGATTGATCGACGGTGCCAGCGATGCAGCCCGCGCCTCGCACGAGACGATCGGACGCCGAACACCGGGGCTCGCGGTGTTGATCAGCTGCGTCGGTCGCCGGATGGTGCTCCAGCAGCGGATCGAGGAGGAGATCGAGAGCGTTCGGGAGATCCTCGGACCCGACGCGACACTGGCGGGGTTCTACTCCTACGGCGAGATCGCGCCGTTTTCCCCGTCCGAGCCGTGCGAGCTTCACAATCAGACGATGACCATCACGACGCTGACGGAAGACTGATCGTGCACACGCTCCTCCGGCGCCAGCTGGCCAAGATCTTCGGCTCACCCGAGGGTGCCCCGGAGGAGCTCCGGCAGTTTCTCGACGTCGTCAACGCCGCGTATCACCAGGCCGATCACGACCGCGAGCTGCTCGAACGGTCGCTCGACCTCACCTCCGACGAGCTGCTCGAGGCGAACCGGGAGCTCCGCAGCTACGCCACCGACCTGGAGGCGTCGGTGGCCGAGCGGACCGCCGAGCTGCGCGCCGCGAACCAGGCGCTCGAGCGGGAGATCGACGAGCGGATCGCAGCGGAACGGGAGGTCGGCGAGTCGGAGCAGCGGTACCGGGCGATCTTCGAGGGCAGCAAGGACGCGATCTACATCAGCACCCCGGGCGGCCGCATCATCGACATCAACCCGGCCGGCCTCGAGCTGCTCGGCTACCGATCGCTCGACGAGCTGCGCGAGGTGGACGTCGCTCGTGACCTCTTCCATCGGCCGGAGGATCGTCGGGCCATGCTCGAGGAGATCGACCGCAACGGGTTCCTGCGCGATGCGGAGATCGAGATCGTGCGGAAGGACGGCCGGGTGATCACGGTGCTCGATACCACGACCGCGGTCCGCGACGAACGAGGCCAGGTCGTGGCCTACCGGGGCGTCCTGCGGGACGTCACCGATCAACGGCGACTCGAGCGCGAGCTGCATCAGGCGCAGAAGATGGAGGCCGTGGGCCGGCTCGCGGGCGGCGTGGCGCACGACTTCAACAACATCCTGACCGCGATCCTCGCCTATGCCGAGCGCCTGGCCGCCGACCGGCCGGTCGGGGACGACGTCCGGGTCAACGCGGAGGCGATCGCCGCGGCAGCCGACCGCGGGTCGGAGCTCACGAGCCAGCTGTTGGCGTTCGGTCGGCGCCAGGTGCTCCGGCCGGTCGTGCTCGATCTCAATCAGGTGGTGTCCGACATGCTCGAGCTGGTCCGCGGCGTGATCCCCGAGGACGTTCACATCGAGACCCGCCTGACGGCCGAGCCGCAACCCGTCGAGATCGATCGGACGCAGATCGAACAGGTCCTCGTCAACCTCGCCATCAACGCCGGGGATGCGATGCCGGACGGCGGAGCGCTGACGATTCGAACGCGTCGGGTCGCACCGGCTCCCGATCACCGGGACGGTGTCGGTCGGAAAGCGCCGAGAGTCGCCGTCCGGCTCGAGGTGGAAGACACGGGGGTGGGCATCGAGCCCGCGCTGCGTGATCGGATTTTCGAGCCCTTCTTCACGACCAAGACAGGGTCGCGAGGAACGGGTCTCGGTTTGGCCACCGTGTACCACGCCGTCCGGCAGGCGGGTGGCACGGTCGAGGTGCAATCGGAGCTGGGTGCAGGCACGCGGTTCGACGTCGACTTTCCGTTGGCGGAGTCGGAGATCGCGTGTCCCGAGCCCAGGCCGCGGCCGGAGATCCCGACGACCGGGACCGAGCACCTGCTCATCGTCGAGGACGACCCTTCCGTGCAGACCGTCCTGCGGGACGATCTGGTCGGTCGAGGTTTCAGCGTGCTCACCGCGGACGATGGCGCGGAAGGGCTGGACATCGCGCGCCGGGAGGGCATCCGCCTCGATCTCGTGCTGTCGGATGTCGTGATGCCCAGGATGAACGGCATCGAGCTGGCGCGGTGTCTGCGGGACGAGCTGCCCCATCTCAAGATCCTGCTGGTCTCCGGGCACGCCAAGGACCGGGATCGGGCGTTCGAGGAGTCGGTGCAGGACAGCCTCTGCGCGTTCCTGCAGAAGCCTTTCACACCGGAGAAGCTGGCGCAGAGGATCCGCGTGCTGCTCGACAGCTGAGACTGACGGTCAGCTGAGACCGGGCACGGTCGGCGCCTTGATGGCCGTTGCAACAAGGCCGTCTGGAGACAGTTGCTTCCTAGCTCTGCCAAACGACGTGTGGCACATCTCTCGACCGTGGCCTATATTGAGATCAAGGTCGTAACAAAGTGGACTGGCGTGCGGTGCCGTCGCTGTCGCTCGGGATCTGTCGCCGGACGGCGGGGTGTGCACCGGAAACCGGGGAGGAGGAGCGCGGTGAACCGTTTCAGAACAGGTGGAGTTGTGGTGCTGGTTTGTTGCATCGTGGTGTGCGGGGTGTCGGTCGACGCGGCGATCCCGACCGCCGAGCGTGACGCGCTGATCGCTCTGTACAACAGCACCGGCGGGCCAGGCTGGAACGACAGCACCAACTGGTTGGGAGCTGCAGGTACCGAGTGCACGTGGAACGGAGTCGTCTGTTCGCCCGGCGACGCCAACGTCATCGAGCTCCACCTGGTGGGGAACAACTTGGTGGGTTCGCTGCCTGCCGAAATCGCTGACCTTACCCAGCTCGAGGTGATGTACCTGGGTTGGAACCAGATGACGGGCAACATTCCCCTGGCGCTCGCATCGTTGCCCGCGTTGCGCATCCTGGCAATGCCGAGCAACCTGCTCGACGGCTCGATCCCACCTCAGCTCGGGGCCCTGAGTCAGCTCGAGTGGCTCAATCTCCGTCTGAACCAGCTCAGTGGGTCGATCCCGCCGGAGCTCGGTGGTCTGAATCAACTCTGGTGGCTCAACCTCAGCAGTAACGCCCTGACTGGGAGCATCCCCGTCGAGCTCGGCAGCCTGAGCTCCCTGGAGGAGCTCTATCTCTACGGGAATCAGCTCGACGGTGAGATCCCGACCGAGATCACGACGATTGCGAGCCTGCGAGTCGTGAACTTCGGCGGCAACCAGCTCGTCGGGAATATCCCGCCCGAGCTGGGAAGCGTCGGGACCCTGGAAGAGCTGCAGCTCTGGGGCAATCAGCTGACCGGATCGATCCCGGTCGAGTTGGCGTCGTTGGCGGCGCTTCGGATCCTCGACCTCTCAGGGAACCAGCTGATCGGTGAGGTTCTCCCCGAGCTCGGGGGCATCGCGACACTCGAGTGGCTCAATCTCGCCAGCAACCAGCTTGCCGGCTCGATCCCGCCGGAGCTCGGCTCGTTGTCGAGCCTGATCGGGCTCTGGCTCAACGACAATCGGCTGTCCGGGAGCATCCCGTCCGAGCTCGGCAACCTGAGCAGCCTCGAGCAGATCCACCTGTGGGGCAACCGGTTGACCGGCGGTATTCCGAGCGCTCTGGCGAGCATCGCCACCTTGCAGTGGGTCGATCTCGCCGGGAACCAACTGACCGGTTCAATTCCGCCGGAGTTCGGCGGGTGTCCCAACCTCGGAGGCCTTCTGCTCGGCGGCAACCAGCTCGACGGTCCGATCCCGACCCAGCTTGGATCACTGTCGGCGCTCTCGATGCTCGACCTGGCGGGCAACCAGCTGACCGGGAGTCTCCCGGTCGAGCTGGGCAACCTGAGCAGCCTCAATTGGCTCAACCTCGGCGTCAATCGTCTGTCCGGTCCGATTCCGGTCGAGCTGGGCAACCTGTCCGCGCTCACCGATCTGTTCATGAACGACAACCTGCTCGACGGGACGATTCCGTCCCAGCTCGGTGCCCTGAGCTCGCTCGTCCAGCTTCAGCTCCAGAACAACAACCTGACCGGCGCCATCCCGTCGGCGATCGGCAACCTGACGTCGCTGGGTCACCTCGACCTGTCCTACAATCACCTGTCCGGGCCGATCCCGCCAAACCTGGGCAGCCTGGTGAATCTCGGCTTCCTGGGTCTGCAGAACAACGCTCTGTCCGGTTCGATCCCGCCCGAGATCGGCACCCTGGCAAATCTCGGCGAGCTCTTTCTCTCGTGGAACGAGCTGAGCGGTGCGATTCCTCCGGAGCTCGGCAGCCTCGGGGTGCTGTGGGGACTCGACCTCGGATTCAATCATCTCGAGGGTCCGATCCCGCCCGAGATCGGCAACCTGGGCAACCTGCAGTGGATGAACCTCCGGGCCAATGCGTTGATGGGGCCGCTTCCGTTGACGATCACGAACCTCGTGTCGCTGGGGGATGACAGCAGCGACATCCAGATG
>JASFPU010000177.1:0-6710 GCA_050115855.1 Holophagae bacterium | reverse complement strand
GTCTTTGTCGGTCGGATGCACCGCGGGCGAAGGGCTCTCTCGGCGCCAGCTGCTCCGCCTGCACTCACCACCACGAGGTGGCCGCACCGGTAACCAGACCGCCGACCGTGACGATGATCGCCACCCAGACCACCGCGCGTTTGACCGGTCCGCCGCCCATCTCGTGCCCGCCCATGTCGTGATCCCCCGTGCGCATGTGCTGCCGATACAGCACGACCAGCACGACGGCGGCGGCGACCATGGCGAGGTTGAGCCAGAACGTGTAGTCGAGTGCGAACCGCGTCATCTCGTCGACCGCACGACCGCTCTGGGGCGTGATGCCGAGCCCTGCGAACGAGGCGTGCATCAGGACGGCGGTGACCACGATGCTCACCCACATCACGCCGGCGATGTACAGCGCGACCCGCCAGCCGTAGTACTTGGCATTGATGGCGACCAGCGGCGGCACCATGAGGTCCGAGTAGATGAAGCCCATGATCCCGGCGAACAGCACGCCGTTCGCGTTGAGCACGGTCGCCAACGGGATGTTGCCCATCGAACCGATGAAGGTCGCCGCCGCGACGAACGGCGCGATCGCCGCGTTCTCGAGCACCACGAGCCATTCCGGAAGCGCTCCTGCCGACCCGGACAGGAAGATGGTGTTCCAGAACGACGCCGGCACGAGCACCGCAACGAAGCCCGCGACGGTGAATCCAATGACGATCTCCTGCCAGACCATCTTCCAGTCCATGACAAAGTTGTGGCCGACCATGCGCCAGCCGCCGAGCGACCGGATGCGCTGTTTCCAGTCGAAATCGTCCTCTTCGGGCGGTGACTCCTGTTCGACCCGCTGGCGGGCGGCGTCCATCCAGCTCGTGGGATAGGTCAACCGGATCAGCACAGTGCTGATGATGATGAGCAGCAGCCCACCGACGAGCTCGGCCGCCATGAACTGCCAACCGAGGAAGATCAGAATCAGGACGCCGAGCTCGATGACCAGGTTGGTCGACGCGAACATGAAGGCGATCGCGGCGACGAAATGCGCACCCTTGAGCACCAGCGACCGGGCCGCCGCGAGGGCCGCGAAGGAGCACGACGACGAGGCTGCGCCGAACACCGTCGCGAGCGACACGCTCTCGACACCGGGATCACCCATGTGTCGCGTCAGGCGCGCCTTCGGGACGAACGCCTGGATCATTCCGGACACCGCGTAGCCGAGAACGAACGCCCACCCCGCCTTCCAGAAGAACCCGACCGACGTCAGGGAGGCGTCGGCCCAGGTCTGCCATATGTTCATCATCATCCTCCCTTCTTCTGTCGATCGCCCAGCCGACGGCGGCTCGCGACGCCGAGTGCTGAGCGACCACTCCACCCGTCCCGCGTCGACGACGGAACCCGGCACCCGCCCAACCCGGAATGGGGAAATCTCCCAGACCCGCACGGTTGGCCTCGCCGGCGGAAACCGGCGGCGAGCGCGGTCCAGCTCGCGCGTTCGGTTATGCCAGGACGACGCCCCGTTGCGACGACTCGATGAACTCGAGCACGACGTCGACCTCGGGGTTGCCGGCGAGCTCCGCCCGGGCCCGAGCGAGCGCTTCCGCGGCCGGGATCTTCTTGCTGCCGATGAGCCGCCAGAGCCGTCGCAGCGCGCGCCGGCTGTCCTCCGAGAACCCCTTGCGCTCGAGGCCGATCGTGTTCGGACCGTAGCAGCGCGCCGGTCGGTTGCCGGTGGTGTTCATGAACGGCAGGCAGTCCTTGTTGGCACCGGTGAAGCCACCCAGAAAGGCGTATTGTCCGACCCGGCAGAACTGGTGGACCGCGCTCAGCGCGCCGACCGTCGCGTGGTCCTCGACCTCGACGTGACCGGCGAGCGTGGCAGCGTTGGCGAAGATCGTGTTCGAGCCGACCTGGCAGTCGTGGGCGACGTGGACGTAGGCCATGAACAGGCTCGAGTGGCCGATCCGCGTGATGCCGCCACCGCTCGGCGTGCCGCGGTGGATCGTGACGAACTCGCGGAAGGTGTTGCCGTCGCCGATCTCGAGCCGGGTCGGCTCACCGGCGTACTTGAGGTCCTGCGGCGGCGCGCCGATCGAGCAGGAGCTCTCGAAGTGGTTGCGTGCGCCGATGGTCGTCGAGCCGGTGATCCGGCTGTACGGTCCGACGTGGCAGTCGCGGCCGATCTCGACCTGGCCGTCGATGATCGCGAATGGGCCGACCACCACCCCGTCGGCGAGCTCCGCGTCCGGATCGACGATCGCGGTCGGGTGGACCGTCGTGCTCATGACCGCTCCGCCATGGCGGACATCAGGTCCGCCTCACACGCCACCTCGCCGTCGACGGTGGCCCGGCCGTGGAGCTTGGCGAAGGTCTTCCGCACCGACTTGACCTCGAGGTCGAAGACGATCTGGTCGCCCGGGACAACTGGCCGGCGGAACCGGCAACAGTCGATGCCGGTGAAGTAGATCAGCTTGTCCGTGCGATCCTCGATGCGGCTGAACAGCAGGAATCCGCCGGCCTGCGCCATCGCCTCGACGAGCAGCACACCGGGCATGACCGGGTGCCCGGGAAAGTGGCCCGTGAAACACGGTTCGTTGAAGGTCACGTTCTTGATCGCGCGGACGTGGTTCTCGCCCATCTCGAGCACCCGGTCGATGAGCAGGAACGGGTACCGGTGCGGCATCACGTCGAGAATGTCCTGGATGTCCTTCACGACTGCTCCTCCTCGTCCGTCTCGAGTGCCGCGAGTCGCCGCTCGAGCTCGGCGATCCGCTCCCGCAGGCCGGCGAGCCGCTGGACCGCGGCCTGGCTCCTCATCCACTCGCGCTGGGCCCGGGCCGGATGACCGGCCAGCACGCTTCCGTCGGGCGCCGACTTCATGACCCCCGCCTTGGCGGCGACCATGGTGCGGTCACCGAGCACGAGGTGTCCGGCGGCGCCCGACTGACCGGCGAAGACCGAGTGGTGCCCGATCCGGGTCGAACCCGAGATGCCGACCTGGGCCACCAGCAGGCAGTGCTCGCCGACCTGGACGTTGTGGGCGACCTGGACGAGGTTGTCGATCTTGGTGCCCCGTCCGATCCGGGTCTCACCCATGGTCGCGCGATCGATCGTCGTGTTGGCCTGAATCTCGACGTCGTCCTCGAGGACGACGATGCCGACCTGCGGCACCTTGTGGTGGACGCCATCGACGGTCGCGAAACCGTAGCCGTCGGCACCGATCACGACCCCGGCCTGGAGCACGCAGCGGTCGCCGATTCGGCAGCCGTCCTCGACGACCACCCTGGGGTGGAGCAGCACGTCGTCACCGAGCACCACGCCGTCGCCGAGCACGCTGCCGGCACCGACGACCGTGCGGTCGCCGATCGTGACGCCGCGTCCGACCGTCGTCAGCGGCCCGATGCTTGCCCCGTCGCCGAGCTCGACGTCAGCGGCGACCACGGCGCTCGGCGCGATCCCCGGCTCTGCCGGTGGACGCGGGTGGAACAGCTCGAGCGCACGGGCGACGGCGAGGTACGGTTGGTCGCACACCAGCAGGTCACGACCGGCGAGCCGGGCCGGGTCGTCGACCAGAATGGCGCCGGCGGCCGACGCCGCCGCCTGCTCGACGTACTTGGGGTTGTGCAGGAACGAGAGGTGCTCCGGACCCGCCTGGTCGAGCGGTCGAAGATCCTCGACCCGGCGGTCGCCGTCCCCGACCACACGCGCGCCGAGACGGTCCGCGAGCTCTCTCAGGGAGTAGGGTCCAGAGGGGGTCACTGAGTCGTGTTGAACCGCCGGATCACATCGTCCGTGATGTCCACGGCGTCGTCGGCGTAGACCAGCCCCGACTGGAACTTGTTGAAGATCAGCGTGAACCCTCGCTCGGCGCCGATGTCGTTGATCACCGGCATGATCCGCTGCTCAAGGCCGCCCAGCTCGCGGCGGCGCGCCTCGTCGAGCTCGCGCTCGGCATCGTCCTGGAACCGCTGGAGAGCAATCCGCTTGTCCTCGATCTCCTTGCTGAGCTCGGCCAGCCGCTCCTCGGACAGCGTGAAGCGCTGCTTCGACATCTGGTCCTGCAGTGCGGTCAGCTCCTGCTGCAGCCCACGACCTTCGTCGATCTTGGCGTCCTGCAGCTGCTTGAGCTTCTGGAGCGCCTCCTTGCCGGGATCCGATTCGGTCACGACCCGCTGGACGTCGATAACCGCGACGTTGAGCTGAGCCGCCGCCGGCAGCGCGGTGGACACGGCGAGCACACCGAAAAGAACGAGTAACTTCGAACGTTGCATGGCGAGTACCTCCGTGAGCGGCCGCAGCGACCGTGCCTGCGGCCGGTTCAGAACGTCGTACCGATGGAGAACTGGAAGTCGCTCTTGTCCTCCTCCGGCCACGGGTCGAGATTATACCCGTAAATAAAACGAATCGGCGCCTGGAAGATCGGCAGCAGCACCCGGAGCTCGACTCCGGTCGTGCGCCGCCACAGTGTGAAGTCCCACCCCTGGTCTTCGTGATAGGTGTTGCCCAGATCGACGAAGAAGACCAGCTTCGCCGGCCCGCCGATGGCGAACTGCTGCTCGAGGTTGACCAACCAGTAGCGGTCGCCGCCCAGCCGCACGCCGTTCTCGTTGACGAAGTAGTCGAGATCCGCGGTCCGCGGCAGGACCGTGTAGTACGGAATGCCGCGCAGACTCCGATCGCCACCGAGCCGGTACCGCTCGTAGATCGGGATCTCGGAGCCGTTGTACGGGAAGAACTGACCGGCCTCGACGTTGACGGCGAAGACGAAACGCTGCTTACGGTCGTAGGGGAACCACTGCGTGTGCGAGATCTCGGGCCTGAGGTAATCGAAATCACCGCCGAGCGGACCGCCGGCCATCCGCAGCCGGATGTTGAACCGCTTCCCTCGGCTGGTGTCGAACGGGTCGTTCCGATTGTCGATGGTGAACGACGGAGTAAACGACGCGGTTCGACCCGTGAACTCCTCGTAGAACCGATCGAACTGGATGGGATCCACCGGCGGAATGCCGACCGGCCGGTCGTGGCCACCGGTCGGGTCGCCGGGGGTGCCGAACCGCGACACCGCATAGCGGGAGTTCACGTCCTCCCAGGAGTAGATCCCCGTGATCGAGGAAAACGCGCGGATCCCGGTCCCCACCGAGACCGAGAAGCCGGTCGTCTCACGGAAGTAGTCGGCCACCTCCTGATTGGTCTTGAACACGGAACCGCCGAGCAGGATGCGTCGGTCGAGGAAGTACGGCTCGGTGTAGCTCAGGGTGTAGAAGTCGGATCGCCGACCGACCTGCACCGACACGCCGAGCGTGTTGCCGCGACCGAGGAAGTTCCGGGTGTTGAACTGGGCCTGAGCGAAGAACCCGTCGAGCTCGGAGTAACCGGCGCCGAACTGGATGTCGTTTCGGCCGACCTCGTTGCCCTTGACATCGACGTTGACCCGTTTGGCATCTTCATCGAAATCGAACTCCAGGGGCTCCTCCTCGAGCTTCCAGTAACCGAGGGCGTTGACCTTGAACACCGAGCTCCGCAGCAGCCCCATGTTCATCCAGCCACCCTCGACCAGCCGGAACTCGCGCCGCAGGACTTTGTCGCGCGTCTTCGGGTTGCCGACGAACTCGAGCCGGCCGAGGTGGTACCGGTCGCCCTCGAAGACGTCCACCACGACGTCGACCGCATGATCCTTGCCCTCGACCTTCTCGAAACGCTCGCCGGCGTAGGCGTAGACGTAACCCGAGTTGTGGTAGAGCTCCTGGATCTTCTCCTTGGCTTCGTCGAACTGCTTCTTCGAGTAGGTCTTGCCGAGCTTGACGTCGAATATGCTGCGCAGCCCGTCCGGGTTGAAGATCTCGACCCCTTCGATCGACAGCGAGTCCACCGTGTACGGCTCGCCCTCCTCGACGGGAACCGTGACGGTCATGCGGTACTTCTTGTCCTTGAGCGTCTCGCCCTCGGGATTCTTGGCGACCAGATCGAGGATCGGCTCACCGATCTTGACGTCGAGGTAGCCGTGGTTCATGTAGAAGTCGCGCAGGTTGTCGCGATCTTCTTCCCAGTTCTCCTTCGAGTAGATGATCTTCTTGCCCCACCGCCTGTAGAAGCTGGTCTGCTTGGTCTTCTTGAGCGCCCCGCGGAGCTTGCCGTCCGAGAAGACATCGTTGCCGACGAACTCGATATCGTCGATCTTGACCTTTCCGCCCTCCTCGATCAGGAAGGTGACCTTCCTCCGATTGCGTCCCAGATCCTCGATGTCGTAGGCGATCTGCGCCGATCGGAACCCCTCCTCGTCATAGATCTCCTTGATCGCGCTCTTGATCCGCGACAGCTCGGACATCTTGAGCGGCACGTTGCGGGGGATCTCGACGCCTTTTTCGTCGAGCTTGTCCTTCATGTCGGACGTGCTGACCTTCTTGTTTCCCTCGAACACCACCGACTCGACGAACGGCCGCTCGGTGACGACGACGTAGAGGATGACCTCACCGTCGTCGGTCGGCTCGGCCTCGATCCTGATGCTCTCGAACAGACCCGAGTCCCACAGGCGATGGAACCCCTCCTCGATGATCTCCTGGTCGAGCGGGTCGCCCGGCTCGAGGCCGAGGTAGTACGTGACGGTGTCGAGCGTCACGGTGACGCCGCCCTCGACCACCACGTCGGCGATGATCGGCTGGCCACCCTGAGCCGCGACGAACGGAACGACGAGCAGAGCCAGCAACGCGGCGAACCATGCCGCGCCGGGCCTCATA
>JASFPU010000176.1:0-6719 GCA_050115855.1 Holophagae bacterium | reverse complement strand
GCGGCCGCATCCTTCTGGCCCGCGTGGAGATCGTCGCGTGAAGATCCGATCAGCGCGCTACGAGCTGCGTGATAGAGTGCGATCGAGACCCGACCGGCGGAATCGCTGGCTGCCACGCGGCTGTGATCTGCACCACCACGACAGGTCCTGCCGGCGGTAAGATCGAGAAACGATGTACGAGATCCAGTTCCACCCGGCGGACATCCGCAAGCAGGTGCGGTACTACTTCGTGTCGCGCCAGGTCATGCGGTGGATGTGGGTCGGCGGTGGTCTGTTGGCTCTGCTGCTGCTGGCCGGCGCGGTGCTCGCACCGCTCGGCGTGCGATCGCTGATGCTGACCGGCCACCTTCACGTGCTCGAGCAGCAGAATCAGACGCAACGGGAGATTCTCGACCAGCGGGTGGTGTCGCTCGACCGGCTCGAACGGCAGACCGCGCAGGCGCGCAACCGTCAACGCCAGATGAGTCTGATTCTCGGTGCCGGTCAGGAGCCACAGAGCGGTGGTGGCTTTCCGGAGACGCCGTCGCTCGGCGAGCTGACGGTCCCCGAGGCCGAGATCGCTGCCCGACGCGCGAACAAGATGGACACCGAGACCCGCGCCCTGCTCACCCTGGCCGATGAACTCGCCAGCTTCGCCCAAGCCAACGAGGCCCTGACCCGGGAGGTGCCGTCGATCTGCCCCCTGCCGATCGGCAGTTTCGTCCTGACGTCACCGTTCGGCAACCGGACCTCGCCGTTCACCAATACGATCGACTTCCACGCCGGCATCGACCTCGCCGCCCGTGAGGGCACGCCGGTGCTCGCGCCGGGAGACGGGCGGGTCGTGTTCGCCGGTCGGTTCCCGCTCAGCCGCAACGTGCGCTGGTGGCGCTACGGCAATGTGGTCGTGCTGCGCCACGGCGACCGGTACATCTCGATCTACGCCCACCTCGAGGAGATCTCGGTCCGGCGTGGCTCGCAGCTGGTGCGGGGCGAGCAGCTCGGTACGGTCGGCAACACCGGGTGGAGCACATCGCCCCATTTGCACTACGAGGTCCGCGTCATCGGAGAGGGCGACGACGAGCCCGAGCCGGTCGACCCCCGGATCTTCATCCTCAACTACCAGTGGACGGGGCACGAGGCGCTGCTCGTGCGCGGCCGGTACGCACCGGCGCCGTCCTTCGACCCGCTGCCATCGCGGGTCTGGCGGAGGTGACGGCCATGGAAGACACCAAGAACTTTCCGACCATGATCATCCCGCGCGGCACCGAGGTCTCGGTCAACGAGCAGGGCCAGCTGTCGATCCGGACGCCCGGCAACCTGGTGATCCAGAACTCGGGCGTGTACTCGGTCATCGAGTCCGAATCCGGATCGGTGCGCATCGACCCCGATGTCCAGGTCGAGGCGATCTCGGTCGACGCCGCAGACTCCTGCTTCGTCGCCGGCGAGCTCACCGCCTGGCGCGTCCACGCCAGCAAGATCATCCTCGAAAAGGGCGCCCAGGCGAACATCATGCTGCAGGAGTCGGAGACCCTCGAGCTCGACCGCAACGCGCGGCTGGTCGGCAATTTCGCGTCGGAGAAGGAGCTCTACCTCATGCTCGGCCGGTTCAGCCGCCAGCTCCGCGAGCTGCCCGAGGGTGTCTTCGCCAACGACCGCCGCGATCGGCTCCCCGAGCGGGACAGCCAGCAGATCGACAGCGGTGGGGGCTCGGATGCCGCGCCACAATCGAAGCGACCGGCCCCCGAGATCGAGCCGCAGCAGCGCGAGGAGATGCTCGCCCTGGTCAAGGTCATCGTCGGCCGCGAGCTCGCCGGCAGCAAGGTCGAGGACGACAGCCGACGAGCGCTCGAGGAGCTGCTCGGCCTCGTCCGCTCGGGGAACGAGAAGGCCCTCGGCAACGCCTACTCCGACCTGCTCGACCGGGTCGCCGCGCCGTCGGACGACCTGGTCAAGGCGAGCGCGATGCTCGACCGGATCTTCGGCTGAGCACCACGTATCGCCGTATCTGGGCATCGATCGCCCCGCTTGGTACGCCGCGCCGCCGGCCGGCTCCCGGCCCGGCGACACCACCGAGCGGCTGACTTTCGGTCCGGCGGCGTGCGATGGTACCCTGCCGCCGTGCCCCACCGGGGCGCCGACGAGCTCATTGGGACACGGAGGTTTTTGGATGACGCTGCGCAGAACGGCGCTGTATGACGAGCACGTGGCCGCCGGCGGGCGGATGGTCGAATTCGCTGGGTACGAACTCCCGGTTCAGTACACCTCGTTGATCGACGAGCACACGTCGGTGCGGACCCGAGCCGGGTTGTTCGATGTGTCCCACATGGGCGAGATCGTGATCGCCGGTCCTGGCGCCTTCGACTTCGTCCAGCTGGTGTCGTGCAACGACCACTCGAAGATGACCGTCGGGCGCGCCCAGTACACCGGACTGATGTACCCCCAGGGGACCTTCGTCGACGACATGCTGGTGCACAAGCTGGCCGACGACGAGTACCTGCTCGTGGTCAACGCCGCCAATCGCGCCAGGGACGCCGCCTACCTGATGGGGCTCGCCGAGGGCCGCGACGGCGTCGAGGTGCGGGACGAGTCCGATCGATGGTCGCAGCTCGCTCTCCAGGGGCCGTTGGCGCAGGAGATCCTCCAACCCCTGGTCGACACGGAGCTCGCGGAGATCGCCTACTACCGTTTCCTCTTTGCCGAGGTCTGCGGTCACCGGGCGATGGTGGCCCGCACCGGCTACACCGGTGAGGACGGCTTCGAGGTGTATGTCGGCAACGACATCGGTCCCGAGCTCTGGCGTGCGATCCTCGGCGCAGGTCGACCGCAGGGGCTCCTGCCCGCCGGCCTGGGCGCCCGGGACACGCTCCGGTTCGAAGCCGGCATGAGCCTGTACGGCAACGACATCGACGACACGACCACGCCGCTCGAGGCGGGGCTCGGCTGGATCGTCAAGCTCAAGAGCAAGGGTGACTTCATCGGGCGCGATATCCTCGAACGCCAGAAGGAGGAAGGGGTCGATCGGAAGCTGGTCGGCTTCGAGATGGTCGACCGTGGAATTGCCCGACACGGCTACCCGGTTTTCCTGGCGGAGGGCGACCGGGAGCCATCCGGCAGCTGCACGTCG
Organism: Holophagae bacterium; assembly: GCA_050115855.1. GTDB lineage: Bacteria > Acidobacteriota > Thermoanaerobaculia > Thermoanaerobaculales > Sulfomarinibacteraceae > JAHECW01. Next base: position 3,613 of record JASFPU010000176.1, on the reverse strand, counting down.
GGCACCCAGTCGCCGACCCTGGGCAAGGCGCTCGGCATGGCGTATGTGCCGGTGGAGGCGAGCGCGGACGGAACCGGCCTGTGGGTGCAGATCCGTCAACGGCGCGCGGCGGCGAGGATCGTCCCGCTGCCCTTTTACTCGCGGAAGAAGAAGTGAGAAGATCCGTTGACACCGAACGCTCAGGGAAGGAGGAGAGATGAACACTCCCGACGATCTGCTGTACGGCAAGACGCATGAGTGGGCCAGGGTCGAGGGCGACGTCGTCGTGGTCGGTATCACCGACTACGCGCAGGACCAGCTCGGGGAGGTCGTCTACGTCGAGCTGCCGGACGTCGGCAACGGTGCCGAGGCCGGCGAGGAGCTTGGGACGCTCGAGTCGGTCAAGGCGGTGTCCGAGTTCAACTCGCCGATCGGCGGCGAGGTGGTCGAGGTCAACGAGCGTCTCGAGGACGAGCCGAACCTGGTCAACGAGGACCCCTACGGCGACGGCTGGCTGGTCAAGATCAGCGGCACAACCGAGGGCGAAGACCTGCTTGACGCGGGCGCCTACACCTCGATGATCGAGGAGGAAAGCGCCTGATGCACCCCTGGGTCGGCGCCGGGGACGACGACCGCCGGCGGATTCTCGCCGAGCTCGGTGTCGCCACCATCGACGACCTGTTCGCGTCGATCCCGTCGGAGGTGTGCGTCGATCGGGTGCCGATCGATGACGCGCGGGACGAGGCGACGGTGTTCAACGCGATGGCCGGCCTGGCGCTCGACTCGCTGTCGCCCGGCTGCGTGCCGTCCTTCCTCGGCGCCGGCGTCTACCACCACGTCCAGCCGAGCGTCGTCGCCTCCGTCCTGTCGCGCGCCGAGTTTTTCACGTCGTACACGCCGTATCAGCCCGAGATCACCCAGGGGACCCTGCAGGTCATCTTCGAGTTCCAGACGCTGATCACCACCCTCACCGGGATGGAGGTCGCCAACGCGTCACTGTACGACGGCGCGACGGCGTTGGTCGAGGCGGTGCTGTTCGCCCACCGGGTCAAGCGCGGCACGCTCGACCGGGTGGTGCTCGCCGAGACCGTGCACCCGATGTACCGTCGGGTGGTCGACACCTACGCCGGACCGGCCGGGCTCGAGGTGGTCGTCGTGCCGGCCGGTGACGACGGTCGGACCAGCCCCGCCGCGCTGCGCAGGGCGGCAGGCGATAACGCCGCGTGCTGCGTCGTCGTCCAGTCGCCCAACTTCCTCGGTGTCGTCGAAGACCTGCCGGCGGTCGCCGACGCGGCACACGACAGCGGTGCGCTGGCGATCCAGGTCGTCGCCGAAGCGGTGTCGCTCGGCCTGCTCGCCGGCGGCGGCACATTCGGCTTCGACGTCGTCTGCGGCGAGGCTCAGAGCTTCGGTGTCGCGCCTGGTTTCGGCGGGCCCCACCTCGGCATCTTCGCCTGCCGCGAGAAGAACATCCGACAGATGCCGGGCCGGCTGGTCGGCGAGACCGTCGACCACGAAGGCAAGCGCGCGTTCTGCCTCACGCTGTCGACCCGCGAGCAGCACATCCGCCGAGCCAAGGCGACCTCCAACATCTGCACCAACCACGGCTTGATGGCGCTCGCGGCAACGGTCTGGCTCGAGGCGATCGGGGGCGAGGGACTGCGCGAGCTGGCGCGGGCCTGTCTGTCGCGCAGCGAGGATCTCAAGCGGAGAATCGTCGAGCTGGATGGCCCGTGGCGCCTCGCCCACCCGTCGAGCCCGACCTTCAACGAGTTTCTGCTCGTCGGACCGGGCCCCGGCGACGAGCTCGCCCGACGCTTGGTCGAGCACGGCGTGCTCGCCGGCGTCGCCGCCCACCGGTGGGGCGGCTCGTGGTCCGACGGGCTGCTGGTCGCGGTCACCGAGTGCACCACGAGCAGCGATGTCGACGCCCTGATCGACGCGCTCCGGAGGGTGTCGTGAGACGCCGTGCGCTGCGCCGCGAGCCGCTCATCTTCGAGCGCAACCCCGAGCGCCGCCGCCGGCAGGGGTTCCTGCTGCCGCCGCTCGACGTTGCCGAGGTCGATCCGGCGACCGTGCTCTCGACCGAGCTGCTTCGGGGCACCGCGCCGGACATGCCGGACGTCGGCGAGATGGAGGTCGTCCAGCACTTCCACCGTCTGAGCCAGCTCAACTACGCGGTCGACGAGGGCCTCTACCCGCTCGGTTCGTGCACCATGAAGTACAACCCGCGCCTTAACGAGCGGACCGCGGGGCTGGCCGGCTTCACCGCCGCTCATCCGCTGCAGCCCGCCGAGCAGGTGCAGGGATTGATGCGGCTGATCTGGGAGCTCGAGCAGGCGTTGATCGCAATCACCGGAATGGCCGGGGTGACGCTGCAGCCCGCCGCCGGCGCCCACGGCGAGCTCGCCGGCATCCTGATGATCCGCAAGGCGCTCGAGACCCGCGGCGATGCGCGCGACATCGTGCTCGTGCCCGACTCGGCGCACGGCACGAACCCTGCCACCGCCGCCTTCGCCGGCTACCGCACGGTCGAGATCCCGTCCGGCGATGATGGCACGGTCGATATGGCGGCGCTCGACGACCTCATGACCGAACGGGTGGCCGCGGTGATGCTCACCGTACCCAACACCTTGGGCGTCTTCGAGCACCGCATCGTCGAGATCTCGACGCTGGTCCACGACCGCGGCGGGATGATCTACATGGACGGCGCCAACCTCAACGCCTTCGCCGGGCGAGCACTGCCCGGCCTGATGGGCGCCGACGCCATGCACATCAACCTGCACAAGACCTTCTCGACCCCGCACGGCGGCGGTGGACCCGGCGCCGGACCGGTGGTGGTCTCGGAAGCCCTGGTCCCCCACCTCCCGGTTCCGCGACTGGCCCGCGACGGAGACCGGTTCAGCTGGATCCTGGACGACCCGGCGTCGATCGGCCCGATGCGCGGCTTCTACGGCAACTTCCTCATCCTGGTCCGGGCGCTGACCTACATCTGGAGCCTGGGCGCCGACGGCCTGCGCCAGATGTCCGAGACCGCCGTGCTGTACGCCAACCTGGTGCGCCAGCGGCTGGCCGGGTCGTACGCGCTGCCGTACGACTCCCCGACCCTGCACGAGGTGGTCTTCGACGACAGCCGACAGACCACCCGCGACGTCCACAACACCGACATTGCCAAGCGGCTGCTCGACTACGGCTTCCACCCACCGACCATGTCGTTCCCACTGGTCGTCCACGGTGCGCTCATGATCGAGCCCGCGGAGAGCGTCCCGCCCGAGGAGGTCGAGGCCTTCTGCGATGCCATGCTCGCCATCGCCCGCGAGGCCGAGGACGACCCCGAGCGGGTCCGGTCGGCGCCGCACGACACGCCGGTTTCCAGAGTCGATGAGGTCCGGGCGGCGAGGAAGCTCAGGGTCCGATGGACGCCGGACGAGAGTTCTTAGTTGTTCTCAGTTCTTAGTTTTCATCGCACACGACCCTCATCAGCCTGCAGAAGCGGTGCGATGGAATTCATAACTCAGCCGCTTGCAAAATCCACCGGTCGGGGCAAGTTATTGGTTTGTGGTCTATGTGCCGGCGAGACGCCGGCACTACAAAGGGCTGAGAACCATTGTAGGGCCGGCGTCTCGCCGGCCTG
>JASFPU010000175.1:0-6733 GCA_050115855.1 Holophagae bacterium | reverse complement strand
TCGTTGGGCGTTCAGCACCGGGTCCAACTTCCCGGACTATCCGAAGTACGGCGTGTGGCCCGATGCGCTCTACATCAGCACCCGCGAGTTCGCCGGCGGCTCGTCGTTCGCCGGCATCGGCGTCTATGCCGTCAACCGGGCCGAGCTGGTCGCCGGCAATCCGGCTCCGACGGTGGTCTCTTTCGTTGTGACGCCGGCGGGGGCCGGCGGCTCCTACAACATCGGTGACGGCCTGCTGCCGTCGGACCTCGACGGCGACGATCTGCCGCCGGCCGGCTCACCGAACTACTACGTCGGGTCGATGGACGACGGCGGGCAGTACGGCGCGCCGCAGGATGCGTTGACGCTGTGGAAGTTCACCGCCGACTTCACGACCCCGGCGAACTCGAGCTTCGTGCTGGCGAACACGATCCCGATCGGCGCGTACGACACGCAGTTCGACCCGTGCTCCGGACGGTCGTGCATTCCGCAGCCCGGCACCTCGAACCGGCTCGACATCCTGTCCTACCGACAGCGCCCGATCCACCGGCTCGCGTACCGCAACTTCGGCAGCCACGAGTCGCTGGTCACCAACCAGTCGGTCGAAGCGGCGTCCGGCATCGCCGGCAACCGCTGGTGGGAGATCCGCGACCCCAACGGCTCGCCGTTCATCTACCAGGAGGGGACCTTCGCGCCGGGTGTGACCGACGGTGTGCACCGGTGGATGGCCTCCGTCGCGATGGACCAGGTCGGCAACATGGCGATGGGCTACAGCGCGTCGGACGGAACCTCCACCTACCCGAGCCTGTGGTACTCGGGCCGGCTGGTCGACGACCCGCTCGGGACGATGCCGCAGGGCGAGAACTCGATCGTCGACGGCACCGGATCGCAGACCGGGAGCCAGCGCTGGGGCGACTACTCGTCGCTCAACATCGACCCGGTCGACGACTGCACCTTCTGGTACGTCAACGAGTACCTGCCGACGACCAGCTCGGTCGGATGGCAGCTGCGGATCGGCGCGTTCGGCTTCGACACCTGCTACTGCGACCTCGTGATCACACCGCCGGTCGCATCGGCGGTGGTTGGCGGCGACAACCTGATCCAGGTGAGCTGGAACGACTCCACGTCGCCCGAGATGACCGAGTACCGCGTCTATCGCTCGTTCACGTCGGGTGGGCCGTACGACCTCATCGCGACGGTGCCCGACAGCAGCCCCGGTGCCGGAGGTGGCGCCGGCTACACCTACGACGACACCGACGTCAGCGGCGGCATCGAGTACTTCTACGTGATCCGCTCGTCGGACGGCGAGTCGTGCGTCTCCGATCCGTCGAACGAGGCCAGCGCGGTCGCGACCGGCGTCTGCACGCTCGATCCCCAGTTCGGAGGCGTCGGTGCGGTCGTCAACCCGCAGCTCAACAACTGTGCGCTGGACATCGAGTGGCCGGCCGCGACACCGGTCTGCGGCGACGCCGTGGTGTACAACGTCTACCGGGGAGACTCGTCGGGTTTCACGCCGGGGCCGTCGAACATGATCGCCTCGTGTCTGGCGGGGACCAGCTTCACCGACGACGGAGCTCCGAACCAGATCGAGCAGTTCTACGTGGTTCGCGCCGAGGACAACAGCGGCAACGGCTCCGGTCCGTGCGCCGGCGGCAACGAGGATGCCAACGTCGTCGAGGCGTCGGGCGCGGCGACCGGTCCCGACACGCTGCTCATCGACACCGACTTCGAAACCGACGACGGCGGTCTGGTCGGTACCAACGATTGGGAGTGGGGCACCTTCGCCTACGGCGCCGGCTGCTCGAGCAACGTGCCGCCGACGGCGGCTCACTCGGGCACCAACATGTGGGGTACCGTGCTCAACAACTGTTACAACAACCTGGGCAACAACCAGGGCTACGACACCTGCACCAGCACGACGCCGGCCGACGACAGCATTCTGAGCTTCAGCGTCGACATGACCGGCATCGCGACCGCCAGCATGTGCTGGTGGGAGTGGGTCGACCTCTACCTGCCGTGGGATCCGGGCATGGTCTGGGTCAACGGGACGCAGGTACACGAGCACTGTGATTCCCCGAACCAGGCGTGGAACGAGGTCTGCGTCGACCTGACGCCGTTCGCCGGCGGTCCGATCGACATCGAGTTCCACATGCTCGCGTCGAGCGTGGTCGAGCGTGCCGGCTGGTACATCGACGACCTCAAGGTCTTCTACGGCTCGGACTGCATCGACGTACTGTTCTTCGAGGACGGCTTCGAGTCCGGCGACACGTCGGCGTGGGGTGCGACCAACCCCTGATCGTTCCCTGACCGACAACCAGGCCCCCGGCGCCGACACGCCGGGGGCTTTTTCGTCGCACCGCCGCGTCGAGCGCTGTTCCGGTCCCGCTGGGTCCGGTAGGATCGAAGGCAGGGGAGCGAGCGTGGGTCCAGACGTGATCGGTCAGCGAATCGGAACCATCAGGGTCTTGGGACTGCTCGGTCGTGGTGGGATGGGCGAGGTCTACGAGGGCCTCGACGAGACGCTCCGCCGGAAGGTGGCGGTCAAGGCGGTTCGAGCGGAGTACCGGCTCCACAGCCGCGCCAAGCGGCGGTTCCTGGCCGAAGCTCGAACGCTGTCCCTGATCGACCACCCCAACATCTGCAGGGTTCACGAGTTCATCGAGGGTGACGAGTGCGACTTCCTTGTCCTCGAGCTCGTTGAGGGACGCAGCCTCCGTGAGGTGATCGCCGACGGGCTGGATCGCTCGCGCGCGCTCGGCTATGCGCGCCAGGTTCTCGACGTGCTCGCGGCCGTCCACGAAAAGGGTGTGATCCACCGCGACCTCAAACCGGACAACGTGATGATCACCGCCGACGACCAGGTCAAGGTGCTCGACTTCGGTCTCGCCCGGTCGGAGGTCGACGACCACGAGGGCGTCGCGTTCGATCCTTCGGAGGTGGTGTCCGAGGGCGGCCACTCCACGGTGATCAGGACTCGCGTCGGCACGGTGGTGGGCACCGTTGGCTACATGAGCCCGGAGCAGGCGCGCGGCGATCCGATCACGGCCGCGACGGACATCTACTCGGCGGGTCTGATGATGCACGAGATGCTGACCGGTCGGCACCCGTACCCGACGGACCTGTCGGCGCCGGCGCTGGTGCGGATGGCTGCGCTCGGCGAGTCGCTGCGGGTCACCGGGCTGCCGCACGACCTCGAAGCGCTGATCGAGAGCATGAAGAGCCCGTTACCGGAGGCGCGTCCGACGGCCGCGGAGGCGGTGCGGGCGATCGAGGCATTCACGGAAGGTCCGAAGCGGCGCCGGCGGCGGCGGATTGCGTTGGCCGTCGCCGCGCTGTTTGTCGTGACCGCTGCCGTACCGGTCGGCATGTGGTTTCACGAGCGCTCACGTTCGGCCAAGCAGGCGTCTCTCGTCCAGCGATTCACCGCAGAGGCCCGCGACCTGGAGTGGCTGATGCGGGTCGAGCACATGATGCCGGTGCACGACATCAGGCCGGCTGAACGCGAGGTCCGGCAGAGGATCGACGCGCTCGAGAAGGAGATGGAGCGGATCGGTTCGGTCGCCAACGGCCCGGGGCGGTTCGCCCTGGGTCGTGGTCTGCTGGCGCTCGGCGACTACTCCGAGGCGTGCGGCCGCCTGCAACGGGCGTGGGATGACGGCTACAGGACGCCCGAGCTCGCGTCGGCCCTGGGGACCGCGCTGAGCGGACTGTACCGCGACGAACTCGAGCTCGCGGGTCGGATCCCCGATCGACAGCAGCGCCTCGCTCGGAAGGAGGAGGTGGCGCGCACGCTCGGTCGTCGTGCTCGGGAGTTCCAGACGCTCGGACGTGGCGCTCGTCTGCTCCCTCCGGACTACGTTGCGGCACTGATCTCCTTCGACGAGGAACACTATGAAGACGCCATTTCCCACGCCACCGCGGCGCGGACTGCGGTCCCGTGGCTCTACGATGCGAGCTTGATTTCGGCTCGAGCCGAGGTGGAGATCGGCGAGCGGAACGATCAGCACGGTGAGACCGGACCGGCGTTGGAGTCGTACCAGCGGGCGCTGACGACGCTCGGCAACACCGCCGAGGTTGCTCCGAGTGACGCGAGAGTGTACGCACTCGAGGCCGGTGTGTGGAACGCGATCGCGATGATGCGGCTCTACGGTCGACAGGGTGACCCGGTCGACGCGGCAGACCGTGCACTCGGCGCGTGCGACGTCGCCGACACCGTCGACGCCGACTCGCTGGCGGCGGTCACGGCGCGATCGACGGCCCACCTGATACGGGCGGTCTGGCTCGCCAGGACTGGAGCGTCGAACGAGGACGACCTGCGTTTGGCCGAGGAGTCGGCGCAGCGGGCCGTCGAGCTCGAGCCGACGTCGTCGGTGGCTCACTTCAACCTCGGTTTCGTGCGCGAGAACACCGGCGATCTCGAAGGTGCCGCCGACGCCTACCGAACCGCGGCCGGGCTCGACCCGACGTCGGCCAGGATCCACAACAACCTGGGCCACGTGTATCACATGCTGAGACGCTTTGACGACGCGATCGAGCAGTTCGAATCGGCGATCGACCTCGATCCGGACCTGACGGTCGCCTACACCAACCTCGAAAACGACCTGCTGTTCTACACCGGACGGATCCGCGACGGCGTCGCGGTCTGCCGCCGGCAGCTGGCCAGAGACGACCGCTCGCCGTGGGGTCACGTCAAGCTCGCCCAGGCTCTGATGTTCATCGACACTCTCGACTCGGCCCGGCACGAGGCCGAGCGGGCGAACGAGCTCGATCCCGACAACCTGGAAGTGTTGTGGACCCTGGCGACCATCGACCGGCTGCGCGGCGCCGACGACAGCGCCGCCGCGATTATGGAACGGTACCGTGCGCTGTTCCCGTCCGACCCGTGGGGGATCTACCTCACCGCGGTGCTCGACGCTCGGCGCGGAAGGACGGAGTCGGCACGACGCGAGTTCGGGCGCTTCGTCGACGGGGCTCGAGCTGCGATCCGGGACGACCCGACGGCCGCAGAGCCCAGGTACCGCCTCGCCCTCGGACTCGCGCGGCTCGGCGCCGCGGACGACGCCCTCGCCGAAGGCCGGCGTGCCTTCGATCGTTGTGTCTCCGCCGACGGGAGCTGTCACCATGAGCTCGCGCGAGTGCTCGCCGTGTGCGGTCGCTCCGACGAGGCGTTCGTCGAGCTCCGCCGTGCGCTCGGCGCCGGCTACCGGAACGTGATCTGGACATGGGGGAGTCAGGATTTCGAGAGCCTGGTCGACGACCCTCGATTCGAGGCGCTCCTCGAGCCGTACCGCCACGGTTGACACCTCGTCGGCTCATGAACTCGGCGTCTCGGCGGATCCTCGACGATGTGACATCATCGGCAGTGGATCGGTTCGCGGACGCGAGGAGGCGACCATCCGGATCGAATGCTCTCGCTTCGGCTCGATGACCATCGACCGGCTCAGTTGCTCCACGCTCCGGTGTCGCCGGACTCGAAGCCGTCGGCGAAGATCGCCGATCCGGTCGAGGTGCAGCTCCCGGGCACGGACACGTCGGTGATGGCGATGTCGTCGATCCACCACCCGTCGCCGCCGACATAGGAATCCGACGAGAACAGCCACCGGACGATGACGTTCTGGCCGGCCCACGATCCGAGCGAGGCCGTGAACTCCGACCACGCGGGTCCGCTGCCGGAGAAGTAGCTTCCGGCCGGCAGCCCGCATGCGTCGATGGTGTGTGAGGCGGATCCGGGGTAGACGAGGGGCACCCGCTGCCAGCTCGCGCCGTCGTCGGTGGAGATCTGGACGACGCCCTTGTCCCAGTCGTCCTCGATGTCGTACCGGGTCCAGAAGCTCAGCACGGACGCCGGCTCGAGGTCGAGCGGCGGCGTCGTGATCGCCGCGCAGTGGCCGCTCGTGTAGGCGCCCGTGGCGTACACCGAGGACGCGGTGTGGCCGCCGGTTGCGGCGACGTGCCAGGGAGCCTGCGCCGCGAGTGCCGGGCCGGACCCATCGCCCGCGTCGTCGCTCCAGGTCCCGATCGTCGCGGGCCCCGTCGGAGACGAGGCGACACGGGCGGTGTTGCTGTCCTCGACCCCGGTGGCGAGATCGACCGCTCGGACGATGTAGTGGAAGTCCTCGCCGAAGACGACGTCGTTGTCCTGGTAGGCGGCCCCGGTCAGGTGCTCCGCGATGAGGGAGGACGGCGACGGCGTGAACGACGGGTCGGTGGAGCGGTAGACGTTGAACGCTGCGGGCCCGCCGCAGTACGTGGCGTGTGGCGGGTTCCAGCTCACGGTCAGCTGGCAGGTCGAGGTACCGGCGTCGCTGACGCCGGTGACGCCGTCGAACCAGGGCGGCTCGAAGCAGCTCCCGGTCGTCGAGGTCTCGACGCACAGCGATGCGTCCGACACGCACCCGCCGGGCTCGGCGCCGCGGACCCAGTAGGCGTAGCTGACGCCGCCGGAAGCTGTGGTATCCGTGAAAGTGGTCTGATCGGTCTGTCCGAGCACCACCGTGGGTCCGGGGCTGCCGCAGCCGCCGGCGGCACGCGACACCTGGTACGTGAAACCGGGCCCCGCGGCGTCCCAGTCGAGCGCGATCCGATTGGTGCCGTCGGGTTGGGCGGTCACCCCGGTCGGCGGCGGCGCGATGGCGGCGAGTGGCTGAGCCAGATGGGCGAGAGTGGCGAGGTAGGTGCGGACCGCGGCGCCGTAGAACGCGGGAGCACCGGCACCGCAGTTCGCGATGGTGTCGGCCGACGTGTGGTAGTACGG
>JASFPU010000174.1:0-6745 GCA_050115855.1 Holophagae bacterium | reverse complement strand
GACCTCACCGCGCGTGAGAACCTGACGGTCTTCGGCCGTCTCATGGGGCTGGGCCAGAGCGACTGCCGCCGCGCTGCCGACCGGCTGCTCGAGACGATCGGGCTCGCCGATCGGGCCGACGACCTCGTGGCGTCGCTGTCGGGCGGGATGAAGCGGCGGCTCAACGTCGCTGCCGGTGTCATTCACCGGCCGCGTCTGCTGCTGCTCGACGAGCCGACTGTCGGGGTCGACCCGAGGGCCCGGGAGAGGATCCACGAGCTCCTGCTCGAGCTGCGCCACGACGGACTGGCGATGGTGCTGACCACCCACGATCTCGAGCAGGCCGCCGAGCTCGCCGATCGCGTCGGGATCCTCATCGACGGACGGATCCGCGCGCAGGGTCGGGTCGACGACCTGATCGGCGACAGCTTCGGCGGCGGCCGCGAGCTCATCGTCGCGTTGCGGGAGCCCGCGCCCGAGGCGAGCACCTCGACACTCGAGGCCGCCGGGCTCCGCCCGTCACGGGATCGTCGAATCTGGACCGGCCGGGTCGACCGCGGACGCGAGGACCTGTCGTCGCTCGCCGCCGATCTCGAATCGACCGGCCTCCGCGTCGACGAAGTGCGGGTGCGCGAGCCGGGTCTGCGCGGCGTCTTCTTCCGGCTCGCCGGGCGGGACATCGACGCATGAGCGGCGCCGTCTTTCGCGCGATGCTGCTCGGGCTCGTCCGTGATCGGGCGGCGCTCGCGATGAGCTTCGTACTGCCCGCGGTCTTCTTCCTCATCTTCGCCGCGATCTTCGCCGGTGCCACCGGTCAGCAGCTCCGGCTCGAGGTCGCGGTGGCGGACGAGGTCGGCGACGCGAACTCGACCCGACTCGTCGACGCGATCGCCGCCGACCCGGCGCTGCTCGTGATCGGCGACGGCGCCATCGACGCCGACACCGTCCGCGACTGGGTGCGACGGGGCACCGCCGACGTCGGGCTCGTCATCCGCGCCGACGCCGAGCCGCTCGATTCGCTCGGGGGATTCGGCCCGGCGCCGCTGGTCGTCATCAGCGATCCGGTGCGCGGCGTCGCGGTGCCCATGCTCAAGGGGCAGGTCCAGAAGGCCTACTTCGCGGCGCTGCCCGATGTCGCGCTCGGCGGGGTCATGGGGCTCGTCGAGGACCAGTTCATCGAGCTCGACGAGACCCAGCGCGCCGAGCTCGCCGACGGGCTCGCCGAGCTCCGCGACGAAGCCGACGCCGGTGAGTCGGTGGGTTGGGGCTTCGAGGATCTCTTCGAGGATGTCAGCGTCGCCGGGGAGTCGGCGGCGTGCAACCACGTCGCCTACTACGCCGGCGCGGTCGCGGTGCTCTTTCTCCTGTTCTCGTCGGTGCACGGGGCCATCACCCTCATCGAGGAGCGCGAGTCCGGGGTGCTCGACCGGATTCTCGCCGGTCCCGGCCGGATCGGCGTGCTCATCAACGGGAAGTTCATTTTCCTCGTGATCCAGGGCTGGGTTCAGGTCGGGGTGATCTTCGTCATCGCCTGGCTGCTGTACGGCGTCGATCTTCCGGGCCACCTGCTGCCCTGGGCGGTGACGACGTTGCTCGCCGCGGCCATGGCGACCGGGCTCGCGCTCGTTCTCGCGTCCGTCTGCCGCACCAGGCGGCAGGCCCAGACGCTGGCCAACGTCGTGATCCTCGTGCTGTCGGCGCTCGGCGGCAGCATGGTGCCGCGGTTCTTCATGCCCGAGCTCCTGCAGCACCTCGGATGGATCACGCCGAACACCTGGGCTCTCGAGGCCTACACTGCCATCTTCTGGCGAGATGAAGGGCTCGCGTCGCTGGTCGTGCCGTGGACGATGCTCGCCGCTGCCGCCGCGATCGGGCTCGCCGTCGCGCATCGCGCCGCTCGCCGGATGGAAATACTGTGAGCCGGCCGGCCGGTTGCAACGACGGGACCCAGTGATGTTGACCTTCGTCGTTCTGTTCGTCGCCACGGTCGCAGCCATGGAAGGCGTCGCCTTCCTGATGCACAAGTACCTCATGCACGGTCCGATGTGGTTTCTGCACAAGAGCCACCACGTGCGCGACAAGGGCCGGTTCGAGCTCAACGATCTGTTCGGGGTCTTTTTCGCCGTCCCGTCGATCATCCTGATCTACCTCGGCACGCACGGCTCCCCGCTGTTGCTGCCCATCGGCTGCGGCATGACCGCCTACGGCCTGATCTACTTCGGGTTCCACGACGTCATCGTCCACCGCCGCATCCCGCACAGCATGAGGTTCTCCAACCCCTACCTGCAGCGGATCATCAAGGCCCACCACATCCACCACGCGACCCGCACCAAGGACGGCGCCGTGTCCTTCGGTTTCGTCTACGCGCCGCCGCTCGACAAGCTCAAGGCCGCCGCCAAGCGAACCTGACGCAACACGACAGGATCCTGAGTCGGAAGGGGCGTGACCGGTAGCTTCGCCACCTGGACATGGGCGCCCCCACGATCTGTCCCGGGAGCCTGCGATGGCTTCGTGAATTCCTTCGCGTCTTGGAGTCTTCGCGCTTGTGACGATGCGATGGACTGTCAGCTGTCGACTGTGAACTGTCAACTCGCCTACCTTCGTGTCCTGGTGGTTGCGATGGTGAAATGACCTCACGCCCTCGCCCGCGTCCACAGCCCTTCCCGCGGCTCGTCGCCGGGCCCCTTGCCCCAGCGGCGTGCGGCCCACGATCGCGGTCCGGCGCCGAGCACGAGGGCGATCTTTCGCGGCTTTCCGGTCGAGGCACGGCGGTCCCAGGCGCGGGGGCCACGGGCCAGGATGAGGCGCCCGATATCGCGGTAGACGGCGTTGGCGGCGGCCACGGCCCACGCCGACCGCGGCGGCAGCTGCGAGATCCCGAGCCACGCCGAAGCGTAGTAGCGGTCGGCCTCGGCGAGGATGCGTCGAACGACCGAGAAAACACGGTGCCGGTTCTCCGGCTCGGCGACGGCCGCGGCGGTGACCCCGGCCTCGGCGAGCCACTCGAGCGGGAGATAGACTCTGCCCACCTCGGCGTCCTCCACGACGTCGCGGCAGATGTTCGTGAGCTGGAAGGCGAGGCCGAGATCGGTCGCGCGGTCGAGCGTCGGCTCGTCGCGGACCCCCATGATGTACGCCATCATCACGCCGACCACGCCGGCGACGTGGTAGCAGTAGGAGAGCGTGTCGTCGAGCGTTCGGTACTCGCGTCCCTCGACATCCATGACGAAGCCGTCGAGGTGCTCCATCGGGTAGCGGTGCGGGATCTCGGCGTCGGCGACGACCCGTCGCAGCCCGGTGAAGACCGGGTCGCCGGTCGGCGTACCGGCGAGCGCCCGGCCGGTCGCGTCGCGCAGCCTGTCGACCCGTGCTCGGCCGTCGTCCACCGACAGCTTCGACGCGCCGAAGCCGAGGTCCTGGTCATCGGTCTCGTCGTCGCAGTGCCGGCACCAGGCGTAGAGCATGAAGGCCCGGGCCCGGGTTTCGGGGTCGAACAGCTTGGCCGCGGCGGCAAAGCTCTTGGATCCCTGCTCGATGACCGTTCGGCCGTGGTCGGCGACCGCGTCCATTGTGCGGTTCAGCCCGCCCGGCCGAGGAGGTCGGGGATCATCAGGCCGGCCGTCGCCTTGGCCGAGTTGACGACGCCGGGCACCCCGGCCCCCGGGTGGGTGCCCGCGCCGGCGAAGTAGAGCCCGCCGATCTTCGGGTCGCGGTTGTGCACCCGGAACCAGGCGCTCTGTGTGAGGATCGGCTCGAGCGAGAAGGCCGAACCGTGGTGCGCGTTGAGGACGTTGGCGAAGTGGTCGGGATCGATGAAGTGGACGGTCTCGATGTCGGCCTTGAGGTTCGGCAGATACCGCTGCTCGAGATAGTCCAGAATGCGGTCGCGGTAGCGCGGCCCCTCCTCGGACCAGTCGATCGGTGCGTGACCGAGGTGGGGCACGGGTGACAGCACGTAGAACGCCTCGCAGCCGTCGGGCGCCACCGACGGATCGGTCAGCGTCGGCGCGTGGAGGTAGAGCGAGAAGTCGTCGGCCAGCGTCGTCCCGTTGAAGATGTCGTCGAGGTGGCTCTTGTAGCGCGGCCCGAACAGGATGTCGTGGTGGGCGATGTGGGTGTGCCGCCGCCTGACCCCGAAGTAGACGACGAACAGGGACATCGAGAACCTCTTGCGCTTGAGCCGCGCGGCCTGGCGCCGGGCGTCGGGGTTGTCGGTCATCAGCGCGTCGTAGGTGTGGACGACGTCGGCGTTGGATGCGACCGCGTCGAAGTCGCCGCTCCAACCGTCGGCGCAGCTCACGCCGGTGACCCGGTCGTTCGACGTGTGGATCCGCTCGACGGGTGCGCTCAGGCGGATCTCGCCGCCGAGGTCGGTGAACAGATCGACCAGCGCCCTGACGAGCGCGGCGGTGCCGCCCTCGACGAAGAACACGCCCCAGTTGCGCTCGAGGTAGTGGATCAGCGTGTAGATCGACGACGAGCTGTACGGGTTGCCGCCGACGAGGAGCGGGTGGAAGCTGAAGACCTGGCGCAGGTGGTCGTCCTTGATGAACTTGGAGATGATCGAGTAGACGCTGCGGTAGCTCTGGAGACGGATCAGCTGCGGCGACACCCGGATCATGCTCCAGAAGTCGAGGAAGGGTGTCGCCGCGAGCTTGGTGTAGCCCTCGTGGAAGACGTCCTCGGCGTAGTCGATGAACGCCCGGTATCCGTCGACGTCACGCGGGTTCTTGGCGGCGATCTGCTCGGTGATCGCGTCGAGGTCGTTGGAGTAGTCGAAGGTGTAGCCGTCCTCCCAGTAGAGCCGGTAGAACGGCATCACGGGGAGCAGGTTCACCGAGTCGTACATGTCGCGGCCAGCCGCGGCGAAAACCTCCTCGAGGCTCGGCGGTGCGGTGATGATGGTCGGGCCGCCGTCGAACGAGTAGCCCTTGGTCTCGTAGACATAGGCTCGTCCGCCCGGCTTGTCGCGCTTTTCGAGCACCGTCGTCTGAATGCCCGCGGCCTGGAGCCGGACCGCCAACGTCAGACCGCCGAATCCGCTGCCGATCACCGCTGCTGTCGGTTGCTTCACGATGTCACCCTCTCCTCGTTGTTGTCCCCGGCGCCATGCTCGAGCTCGGTTCGATCAGGCACCGGAGGGCGCGACCGATCGGAACCGGCGGTCGGCCGATCACCAGTCGGACCTTGTCCTTCGATTTCAGGCGTCCCGCGTAAAAGCGTCGGATGAGCGGCTCGGGGAGCCCGTAGAAGCGCTCGAACACCCGGTACCGTTTGTCGGGATCGGCGGCCCGGAACAGCATGCGGTTGAGAAGCCGAAAGAACCGGCCGCGATCCCAGAGCTCGATCGAGCGTCGCCGGGTGAGTCGGAACAGAGCGCGGCCGTCCGACCGGCGGGCCTCTGCGATCAGCTCGGCGAGCGCGACCGCCTCCGGCAGCGAGTACCCGGTGGTCGGGTGGAAGAACGCACCCCGCATGCCGCTGCGGGCGACGTCGATCGCCCCGTGTGCCCAGAACGCCCGGATGTCGCCGCCCAGCACGATCGGCAGGACGCCCGACTCCTGGCCCGTGACCCGCCGAATCTCCCACCCCTGTCGTGCTGCGTACGATCTGAGCTCGACGCCGATCCGCGCCGGGTCGAGATCAGGGCCGTCGCTGTAGTAGGTGTCTTCGATGAGCAGCTCGTGATCCGACAGCGGCAGCGTGTAGACGAAGCGGTAGCCGTCGCGCTGCGCGACGGTCGCATCCATCAGGATCGGTCCGTCGAGCCCGTGTCCGTGCGCCAGCCGGACGAAGAGACCGACGAATTTCTGGTAGCCGACCTCGAGGGTCCGCGCGCCCGGGTCGCCGCGTCCGTCGACGACCGCCCGCGCCCGGATCTCGCCGCCGTCGGCGAGCCGGACCCGGTCGGCCGACAGCTCGGCGACCTCGGCGCCGACCAGCATCCGGTCGCCGAGGGCGTCGGCGACCACCCCGTGCAGCCCTGCGGAGGTGACCGAGTTGTAGCCGCCGTCGATCACCCGGCGTCGGCGTGGAAACCGCAGCTCGTGCCGCGACCAGGAGTGGGCGACGAGAGGACGGATCCAGCGACGCTGCTCGTCGGTCAGATCCGAGTCGTGGAACGACCAGGTGTGATCGGCCCCGAGGGTCGGCTGCCGTTCAACCACCAGGAGGGGGAAGTCCGGCTCTTCCGCCAGGATGCGGTAGGCGATGAGGCTGTTGGCGAGCCCGCCGCCGACGAGGACCAGCTCTGTCTTCACCGGTCGTCCAGCCGGCGGTCGATGTCGGCCAGCACCTCGACCGCGAGCTCGTCGTCGTGCTTGCCGTGGTAGGCGCTTCGGAGCTCGCCGTCTGGACCGAACAGGAGCAGGTTCGGCCGGCTGGTGTCGAGCTCGAGCGCCGTCGCCCACCGGCGATCCATGTCGATCAACACCGAGACGCCGTCCGGGACCCGTTCACGGAGCCGCTCCGCGACGTCGTTCAGCGTCGCGTTCGAGTCGGCCGGAACGTCGGCGATGCGAACCACGTCGAGGTCGTCGAAGCGCGCGCGGAGGTCCCGCTCCCATGGCTTGAGATTGCGCAGCCGTCGCGCGGTCACCACGACGACGACCACCGGGTGCCCGAGGTGGTCGACCAGGCGGTCCTCGGCGCCGTACTGATCGACCAGCCGGACCTCGAGGAGACCGTCAGCGGCCGATGCGGGAATCGACAGCGAGCCGCTCACGATGAGCATTGTCAAGAACACGCTGGTCATGCCGTCTACCTT
>JASFPU010000173.1:0-6749 GCA_050115855.1 Holophagae bacterium | reverse complement strand
GTCTTGATGATAGGAATCGTTTCTGATTAAGAAGGAGGAGTGGCATGCGACGTGGGCTGTGGGTAATTGGTTTGGTTCTCGTGCTCGCCGGCGTGACATACGCAGGATCAGAGCTCGACATCGTCAATCCAAACGAGGTCGGGGTCTCGAACCCCGCGCCGCTGACTTCGTGGGAGTGGCCGGCACCGGATGTTGTGCTGTACGACAACGGCCCGTTGGTGACCAACCCCGGCGGTGGCGCGGGCGGCGCCGATCTGTCGGCGCTGCAGGTCTCGCTGGGAATGAACACGCTGGGCGCCGGGCACCAGTGGGCGCTCGGCTACAGCGTCGCCGAGGACTTCACGGTCACCGACGCCGCCGGCTGGCAGATCGACGACATCACTTTCTTCGCCTACCAGAGCGGCTCGACCACGACCTCGACCATCACCGGCGTCTACGTCGCGATCTGGGACGGTGACCCCAGCGCCGGGGGCACTGTGATCTGGGGCGACCAGACCACCAACCGGCTGCTCACCACCGGCTGGTCGAACATCTACCGGGCCTCCGACACCAACCCCACCGACACCAACCGGCCGATCATGGAGAACGTGGCGACCATCGGCACCACCCTCGCCCAGGGAACCTACTGGGTCCAGTGGTCGACGGACGGCACCCTGAGCTCGGGTCCGTGGGCGCCGCCGATCAGCATCCTCGGCCAGACCACCACCGGCAACGCCATCCAGTACACCACCGCGTGGGCGGCGCTGACCGACAGCGGCACCCTGACACCGCAGGGCCTGCCATTCATCATCAACGGCTCGGTGGTGCCGGTCGAACTCCAGAGCTTGACTGTCGAATAGCGACAGGTTCTGACTTCATCAACAGAGCGGCCCCCCGTCCGACCGGGGGGCCGCCCGTTTTCGAGTGGCCAGCTCGTCAGTTCGCCACTGGGAGAATGTAGGTCGGGTCGTCGGTCAACGAGTCGACGATCGAGGCGTACGCGGTCCAGTAGGCCGGCGCGCCGCCGATCAGCTCGACCGAGATCCAACCGCCGTCGAGCACGGTGTCGCCGATCCGCATGTCGTCGAGGAGGTCGTTGATCTGGGTGAACGCAGCGGCGGATCCGTAGCCCTTCGTGGCGAGCACGGTGCCGCTCGGCGCGTGGACCTGGACCCGGACGGCGAAGGTCCCGGCCGAGGTCTGGACGATCCCGAGGTTGGTCCGGTACCGGTCGGGGTCGGACAGCGCCATCGGCAGGATCAACCGGTCGGTCGCCTCCGCGTCGTCGAGCAGGATTGCCGGAATGCCCTGACCGAAGGTTCCGCCGCCGTCGGCCAGGTTGTACGTTCGGCTGGTCACCGGCATCCCCTCGCCATCGACCGTGACGTACAGCGCGCCGGTGGTCGGGTTGACGTCGAGCAGCGGGTCGTCGAGGGACAGCGAGCCGCCGGCTGGGATCGTGTGCGGGCCGGACAGCGGCGATCCGGGCCAGGATTCCCCCTTCTCGACGTAGTAGATGCGGGCCTCGCGGGGTTCGGCGGACGGGTTGGTCACCACGATGCGGGTCTTCCAGTTCGAGGTGCCGACCCCGGGGGACGAGGCAACGGCCGGAACGAGCCAGGTCTGGAACACGGTCTCGCCACCCGGGTTGCGGCCGTCGAGCGTCAGCGCCCCGGTACCGAGCGGGTCGAGCCAGTCGGACAGCCGCCCGCCGGCCGTCCCGTCTCCCGTCCAGTGGACGTCCATCCGGCCGTAAATGTCGTATCCGGTCGGGTTGGAGCAGGCCGCGGTGCCGGCCGTGAGCGTCCCGATGCAGCGCTTGCTGACTTCGTCGTAGATGCACGAGCCCGATGAACCGCTTTCGGTGGTGCCGAGGTCCCACGAGCCGATCCGCCACTGGTGACTCCCGCTGCCGTAGTAGTTCACCTTGGTCGGAGGATCGTTGTCGAACGAGATCGCCTTCTCGTCGCCCGATGGGTGGTGGATCCCGACCGATCCGGTCGGGACCGCGCCGCTGGCGTCCCAACCCGAGTAGTAGACGTTGAACGCCGCATTCGGCAGCTCGTCGAGCAGCAGCAGGGCGAAGTCCGAGCCCTGCTGCCACGGCCAGACCGAGACCAGGGTCGCCCCGCTCTGGGTCTGACTGAGGTTGCCGCCGGCGAGCAAGCCGCACTCGGGCGACTCATAGTTCCAGAACACGACAACCGATGGCGCCTGTGACGCGTCCTCGACGCAGTGCTGCGCGGTGAGCAGGTACGGCGTGCCGTCCTCGGCGGTGGTGTTGAGCAGCTGGGCCGAGCACAGGTAGGCGCCGAGGATCATGATGCGTGCGGTCGAACGGATCTGGTCGCGCCACGGATCGCCCTCCGGGCAGATGACATCGATGTTGCAGGTTCCCTGCTTTGTCGCGGCCGCCGATCCGGCGGCGTCGAACTCCCGGAAGCCGTAGTTGACAGAGCCGATCTCGAGATCCACCGTGCGCGGTGCGCCGACCGGGAGGTGCAGCTCGACGACGACCTCGTCGCCGACGACGATGGGGGTCCAGAGACCGCCGGCGGCGTTCCGGTCGTCCTTCGTGAACGGCCCGCGGACCATGGCGCCGTCGGTGTTGTACAGCCACAGGCGGGCGCCGGCCGGGAGATCGAATCGGTCGAACGCCAGGTTGAGGTGGCGCGCTCCGGGCGATCCGAGGCGCAGCCGCCAGAGCGCGCTGCCGTCGGCGAGCCGCTCCCAGGTTCCGGCGTTGTCCGGGGTCAGCTCGGTGGCGACCGGGACCGCGAGGCGCAGGGGCACGGGAACGCCAGTCTGGCGCCGGGCCGCGTCCTCGGCGAGCGCCGCGTCGATCGCGGGCTCGGCGATCTCGACGCGGTCGACGCGCTCGAGCTCGGCCGCCTGCCGAAGCAGGGCGGGCGACAACGTCGTAGACACCGCAGTGGAGGCGGCGGCGCCAATGATCAACAGCGCGACGGCGGTGAACGTCGGACGGATCGTGGTGGGCGTGCGCTTCATGACGTAAGCCTCTCCCTCACGGCGCGCCTGGCGGCGCACCCTTCGCTACCACCATTCCAACACGAACCGGGCCGCCGCCTTTCCCGTTCAGTCGTCGATGGTGATCCGGATCATCTGAACCGGGTTCTTCGGGTGGTCGTTGCCGTCGGTCGGCGTGTTCTCGATCGCGGTGACGACGTCCATACCGTCGATGACCCGGCCGAACACCGGGTGCTTTGACGGGCCGGGCGTGAACCAGTCGAGATAGGGGTTGTGCACCGTGTTGATGAAGAACTGCGAGCCGCCGCTGTTGGGTCGGCCGGTGTTGGCCATGGACAGCGTGCCCGGCTCGTTGGAGTGCCGCGCACCGTCGGGGTGCTCGTCGGCGATGGTGCCGTGCGGCGGGCCGCCGGTGCCGGCGCGCCGGTCGTTGGGGTCCTTGCTGTACGGACAGCCGAACTGAATCATGAAGTTCGGGATCACCCGGTGGAAGTGGAGGCCGTCGTAGAACCCGCTCGTGGCGAGCTCGACGAAGTTGCCGGCGGTGATCGGCATGGTGTCGGCGAAGATCTCCGCCGTGAAGGTGCCGAGAGAGGTTTCGAAGGTCGCGGTCGGATTGGCCATGGTGTGGACTCCTTGGGTTCGGTCGCGGCTCACGATACCACGACGCACACGGGCGACCGTGGCCGAGCTGAATCGGAGTCGGAGTCGGAGTCGGACAAGGGAGAGGGAGAGGATTGATCGGGTACGGGTACGGGTACGGGTACGGGCACGGGTTCGGGATCGGGACCGAGCCACGCTACACTACCGCGATGCGGATCATGGTCCTCCAGGCGCGGCGCGGCGACGATCCCATGCTCGGGCACGAGCGCGACTGCTTCGTGGCCGCGACCGGTCTTGATCGTGACAGCTTCGACTGGCGCAACGTCGTCGACTCCGTGCCGATGCTGTCCGACGTACTGGCTGCCGACGCGCTGCTGATCGGAGGCTCGGGACACTTCTCGGTGGCTCGGCCGGATGTGGCCTTCTTCGGACCGCTGTCGGAGCTGCTGCGTGACGTCTGCTCGTCCCGCCACCCGACCTTCGGCTCGTGCTTCGGGTACCAGCTCCTGGTTGCGGCGCTCGGCGGCACCGTGGCGCCCGACCCGGCCGGTGGCGAGGTCGGATCGTTCGAGGTGAGCCTGACGGACGATGGCCGGATCGATCCGATATTCGGTGCCCTTCCGCCGGTGTTCACCGCCCAGATGGGCCACCTCGACAGCGCCGCCGAGCTGCCGGCCGGTGTCGTCAACCTGGCGGTGAGCGAGCGGTGTCCCTATCAGGCGCTGCGCGTCGACGGCGCACCGATCTGGGCGACCCAGTTCCACCCGGAGCTCGACCAGGCGGCCAACCTGCATCGCTACCTGGCCTACATCGAGCGGTACCGACCGGAGGGCGACGACGTCGACGATGGCTTCGCCTCCGAGCCCAGCCCCGAGACGTCGACCTTGCTGCCGCGGTTTCTCGACGGTGTCGCGACCGGAGCGTTCCGGTGATCGGCCTCGCACGCCGACGGCCGCGGTGCGGGTTGTCCTGGCTGGCAGCGGCGCTGCTCGCGGCCTCTGCGACGGCCGTCGCCGCGGGTCCCGACGACGTGCCGCGGTGTTTCATGTGGCGCGTGTCCGGCGATGCCGGGACAGTCCACCTGCTCGGCTCCATCCACTTCATGAAGGACGACGCCTACCCGCTCGATCCGGCCATCGAGCGGGCCTACACGGCGGCCGACACGGTGGTCTTCGAGACCGACCTCGACCAGGCTGGACAGGCCGGTGCGGAGATGCTCCGCAAGGGGACGCTGGCCGGCGACCTGACCCTGCTCGACGTGATCGGCGACGAGCGCTACCACCAACTCGAGTCGTGGCTGTCGGAGCGCGGCCTGGGCACCGCCATGTTCAACCGCATGCGGCCGTGGATGGTCGCACTGAGCGTCGCGGCCTTCGAGCTCCAGCGCCAGGGCTACCTCGGCACGCACGGGATCGACGTCACGTTCGCCGACCGCGCGACGAGCGACGGCAAGCGGATCGTGGCGCTCGAGACCTTCGATTTCCAGATCTCGCTGTTCGCCGACATGACCGACGCCCAGGGGGCCGAGTTTCTCGGCTACACCCTGACCGAGCTCGACACGATCGAGCCGCTGATCGACGACGTTGTCGCGGCGTGGCAGTCGGGTGACGTGGCGACCATCGAGACGCTCCTCGCCGACGGCTTCGACGAGCACCCGGAGCTCTACCGAAAGCTCGTCACCGATCGGAATCAGCGGTGGCTTCCCGTGGTCGAGCAGCTGCTCGGCACCGAGGGCGACGCGCTGGTCGTCGTCGGCGCGCTCCATCTGGTTGGCGACAACGGGCTCATCGAAATGCTCCGCTCGAAGGGCTACGAGGTCGAGCAGGTTCCGAGGCTGAGCGTCGGACGTCCGTGACGCGGGTGCCGCGACTCACTCGGCGAGGCGGACCCTGGCGCGCGTCGCGGCGTCCTCGACAGCCCGCTCGTACTCGCCACCCGAGACCCGCGACTTGAGCCTGTCCGAAACCGGCAGCACGACCGCGTAGCCGCGCCAGTCGAGCGGTTCTCCGGTCGCCTCGATGATGACCTTCCGGTCGGCCACGAGCCGGCTCGCCTCGGCGAGCGGCACGCCGTCGAACAACGTCTCGAGGGCGCGCATCCACGCCTCGTGCTCGGGCTCGACGAAGGCGACAAGTCGGCGGCTCTGTGCGGCGACATGGTAGGTCGAGGCGACGTAGCCGATGCCGTCCAGTTCGAGCATTTCGGCGATCACGACGAGCCAGCTGAAGACCTCCTTGAGCATCCCGAGTCCCGGGTGGTTCTGGCCGGGCAGTGGACGCCGGTACGGGCCGAAGTCAGCGCGCGGGTTCTGCAGCAGCAACCACTCGATGACGAGCAGTTCGCAGTCCGGGACGAGGCGGGCGTCGCGGTTGACGCGGAGCTCCATGAGCAGCTCGGAGCGGTCGGCGTCGCCGAAGATCCGGACCGTTTGACCGATCGGGTTCGACAGGTCGACGTCGACGGTCGGGTTGTCGAAGCCTCGGACCCGCAGGAGGTCGAGGATGCCGAAGCGCTCGAGCTGGAGCTCGACGCCCTGCCGGGAGAAGTACGACAGGAACCGCGTCGGACGCGGCGTCCCGGGAACGACACCGATGAGATCCTCCTCGGTCAGCTTCCAGTCGAAGTCGCCGGGCTCCGAGGTCAACGAGGTGGGATCGATCGTGCGCTGGATGCGGCGGAATCGGCGCAGGGTGATCTCCTCGTTGTCGAGCGGCTCGATGGCGCGGCCCCGGATCAGCCAGGCGAGAAATCGCGCCGTGTACTTCCACGACCGCGGCCCGTACCCGCCGGCGAGCACCACCGCGATGGGGATGCGCCGGCCGAGCCGACGGACCGTGTCGATGACGAACTGATCCCGGACCAACATCCCCCGGGCCGTGATCTTCCAATGCCCCAGAGCATCGTCCGCTGCCGAATCGGTCCCGGCGAGGTAGATCACCAGACCGGCCCGGGTCGTTTCGACGACCTCTGGCAGAGTCTTGAGCAAGGTGCCCAGGTAGAGCTCGTCGCCGACCGCGTCGCCGAGCGCGATCGAGGTCGAGGCGACGGCGTCCGGGTCGCTCCAGTGGTCGCCGTGGATCGAGTAGGTGTGGACCGATGGATCCTGCGCGAAGATCGAGCGCGTGCCGTTGCCGTCGTGGACGTCGAGATCGACGATCAGAATCGGATCGCGGAAGCCC
>JASFPU010000172.1:0-6760 GCA_050115855.1 Holophagae bacterium | reverse complement strand
ACCCGACGGGCTGGCTGTCGGTTCCCGAGGCGATCCGCGTGATCGGTGGACTGGTTCCCGGCGGGTGGACCGAGGTCCGGCGGCGCAACCACGAGCTCGCGCTCGAGGCGCGTGATCGACTGTGCCAGGCGTTCGCCATCGATCCGCCGGCACCGGACGGGATGATCGGTTCGATGACCTCGCTCCCGCTTTCCGACGGCGGCCGCGGTGTCGGTCCAATAGATCCACTGCAGGATCACCTGTGGCACGAGCACCGGATCGAGGTGCCGGTCATCAGTTGGCCGGCGGCGCCGCACCGTGTGCTCAGGGTGTCGGCGCAGCTGTACAACACAGTTGGCCAGTACTCTGAGCTGGCGAACGCGCTCTGCCACAGCCTCGAGCGGAGATGACCCGGGGAATCTCGACGAGACGGCGACAGTTGCGGTGAGGCGAAGGGAGGCACGGCGATGCGCGACCACCTGGTGCGCGGGCTCGGGCTCGAGGGCAGGGTCCGAGCGGTGGCTGCGGACACGACGGGTGTCGTGCAGGAGCTCCGGCGCATCCACGAGCCGACGCGGACCGTGACCACCGCGCTCGGCCGGCTCGCCACGGGTGCGCTGCTGCTCGCCGCGAGCCTCGAGAAGGTGACCCGTCGGGAACCGCTGTTGACCCTCGAGGTCGATGGGGGAGGGCCGGCCGGCCGGATGTTCGCCACGGCGTCGCCGGCCGGATGGGTCCGGGCGTTCGTCGCCCACCCCCAGGCGACCACCGCGCCGACCGACGACGGCCGACTCGACGTCGGGTCGCTGATCGGCCGCGATGGAAACCTGTCCGTGACTCGGGACCTCGGTGCGGGACGGCCGTACCGCGGTGTGGTGCCGCTGTTCACCGGTGAGGTCGCCAAGGACCTGGCGTGGTACCTCACCGAGTCGGAGCAGTCGCCGGCCGCAGTGGTTCTGAGCGTGTCGGTCGAAGCGCACGGCGGGGTCTCGGGTGCGTCGGGATTGCTGCTTCAGCTGCTGCCAGGTGTCAGCGAGGAAGAGGCGATCGGTCTGACCGGGCGGGTCCGGGAGCTGGGGCCGCTCGCGTCGTCGGGCGGTGGTCCCGTGGACTGGCTCGAGTCGCTCTTCCCCGGCGGTTTCGACGGCGTCGAAGCGACCGACGTCGCGTTCCGCTGCGGCTGTTCGAAGGACCGGGTCCTGTCCGTCCTGAAGCTGCTCGGTGCGCGCGAGGTGGGAGAAATCCTGCGCGACGCGGAACGCGGGCTTCCGGCGACGCTGACCTGCGAGTTCTGCCACTCGGCGTACGAGGTGTCCACCGCCGAGCTCCGGGCAGTGCTCGAGGAGATCGTCGCCGCCCGGCTTCGGGCATCCGTCAACTGATCCGCGGAAACCCGCCGAACCAGATCAGTGCTCGGGGAGACGCTCGAGCAGCCGAGCCGCCGGGGCGCAGTCCGGGTTGTCGGTCAGCGCGGCCTCGGCGTCGGCACGTGCAGCGGCGAAATCGCCGGCCATCTCGCGCGCGGCCGCCCGCAGCAGGCGGGCCGTCTCGAGATCTGGATCGAGCCGCAGGGCGCGATCGAGATGGTCCAGCGCGGCGTCGATGTCCCGGCCTTTGCCTTCAGGGGCGAAGAGCAGCGGTTTGGCGGCGGTCACGTGGGCCTCGGGGTTATCGGGATCGAGCTCCAGGGCGCGGTCGATGGCGGCGCGGAGCTCGGGTTCGAGCTTCTTGGCTCGATAGTCCGACCGGATGAGTGTCGCCAGCAGGTCGGCGCGCAGCCGCTCCCGCTCCGACGACTCCGGGAGCCGCTCGACCTGATCGAGCGCGTCACGGGCGTAGGCGTCGATCCGGTCTCCCAGCAACCGGCGCGCCGTGCGGTCGTCGGCAGCGGTCTCGAACTCGATGCGAAGCGCGTCGGCGACGGCGAGACCCGCCTCGACGCGGAGCCGAACCGCCGCCTCGGACTCGTCGTCGCCGAGGCCTGAACGGACCATCGATTGGACAGCCACGATCTCGTCGGTGATCCACGACCGTCGCGCCGTAGCCAACCGGTCCGCCAGCTCCGAAACAGTCGACGCGGCCATGAGGATCGACACCACAAACGCCACCTTCATACGCGGTCCTCCCGAGCAACGATGATCGCCGGCAGCAGTAAGAGATCGCCGATGAGGGCGGCGGCAATGGCGACCGCGGCGAGGACGCCGAAGTCGCGGATCGGAACGAAGCGCGATGCGGTCAGCGACAGGAAGCCGATCGCGGCTGTTGCCGACGTCACCACCATCGCCGAGCCGACGTGCTTCAGGGTCTGTCGCACGGCGACCCGCGGCGAGTCGCCGTCGGCGACCCGTCGCCGCACGTGCTCGAGCACGTGGGCGGTGTTGTCGACGGCGATTCCCAAGGCGACACTGGCCACCATCACGGTGCCCGCGTCGAGCGGCATCCCGAGGACGCCCATTGCGGCGAATGCCGCGAGCAGTGGAGCCAGGTTCGGCACGACCGCGAACGCGACCAACCGTGCCGACCGGAGGCCGAGCCAGAGGCAGGCGAAAACGAGAACGCAGGCAGTGGCAAGGCTGGTCAGCTGGGTTTGCACCAAACGCTGCTGCGCGTTGACGAGACGCAAGACCTGGCCGGTCACGGTCGCGGTCCAGCCAGCGGGGAGATCGCGGACCAGACGCTCGGCCCGATCGACGAGCTCCAGGAATCGGTTCTCGTCCATCTCGTCGACCAGCGCCGACACCCGAACCCGGTTGCCGTCGGCATTCACCAGCACGTCCAGGAGATCCTCTCCGGCGGGGCCGGGCGACTCGAGGAGCCGCACCACCTCATCGTCGTCGGCGGGCACCGAGCGCCCGCCTTCGGCGAAGCCCGAGTCCCACCACGCGAGCTGTCGGACGACGTCGACCGGCGACAGTGCGCGCGACACGATCGTCGAAACTTCGAGCTCGGTCGCGATCCGGTCGATGACCGCCAGGGATGCGGTCCGACGCCAGTCATCGGCGGGCTCCAGCACCACCTCGAGTGTGTAGAACCCGGCGACTCTGCCACCGACGCGGTGGTAGGAATCGACCGTCGGATGCGACTCCGGCAGGAACCCGAGCGGGTTGGACTCGACCCGGATCAGCAGCAGGCAGGCGGCGGCCGCGGCCAGAATGAGCGCGCTGATCCCGATCACGAGCCGTGGTCGTTCGAGGGCGATGCGGCCCCACCGCAGTCCCGAGTGGCCGTGGCCCGGTTTGGCTGGCGGCACCCGCAAGAGCTCGATCAGCATCGGCCCGGCGCCGAGCGTGACCGGCAGCGACATCAGAATCCCGGCGGCGGCGAACGCGCCGAGCTCGCGCACCGGCTGCATCGGCGCCGCGACGAGCGACGCGAAGCCGGCTGCGGTGGTCACCGACGCCAGCACACACGCGCGCCGGGTCGCGGTCACCGCCTCGTCCGCGGGCCGGCCGCCGTCGGCGTCCCGGGCGCGGACCTGGTACCGCCGCAGCACGTGGACGATGTTGCCCAGTGACAGGACCCAGAGCAGCGGCGGCAGCGCGGTCGTGACCATGGTCAGGGGACGCCCCGTGGCTGCGATCAGGCCGAACGTCAGCACCACCGTCACGGTCGAGCAGGCGGCCGCGACGACCATGGCGCGCAGCGACCTCAGGAGCAGCGCGAGCACCGCCAGAGAGCCGACGAGAGCGATCGGGAATGCCCGCCGGGCCTCGCTCGCCGACACCTCGTCGAGGGCAGCGGACAGCGCCGTCGAGCCGACGATGTCGATCTCGAAGCCCGCGCGGACCAGCGGACGGGTCGCGTCCCGCGTCGCGTCAACGATGCGGCGGCGCGACCCGGCGTCGCGGGACGCCGCCACCGAAATCAATATCGCGGTCGACGAGTCGTCGTCGGAGATCAGCAGTCTCCTGTAGAAGGGGTTCTGCGTGACCTCCTCGGCGAGAGCGTCGGCGTCCTCGGCGCCGAACAGGTCGCGCCACACCTGCGCGATGCCACGGACCTCGGTGACCCCGTCCACCGCCTCGATCGCCTCGACCGCCTCGAGCTGCAGCTCGAGCGCTTCGGGAGTCAGGACCGGACCGCTGACGACGACGACCAGAAGCTCGTCGGAGCCGAAGTCGCGGCGGAACGCGGCGTACTCGCTCGCTTCAACGTCGTCGTCGCCGAGCCACCGTTCGAGCCGGTTGTCGATCCGCAGCCTGGGGATGAGCGCAACCGCGGCGAGCGTCAGCAGCGCGACGACGAGCACCGATGCGGTGCGCCATCGCCCGGTCATCGTTTCCAGCCTCCGAGGACCGCGGCCGAGGCCAGCCGCACCAGGCCGTCCCGTCCGAGTGCCCGGGGTCCGCCCGGGGCCGTCTTGAGCGCCAGGAACCGCGTCATCAGCTCCGGATCCGCGGCCAGTCGTCTGAACACGCGGCGGCGCAGCGGGGGATGCTCGGCGAGCAGGAGCAGCAGGCGGGTCATCCGGACCGGATGACGCGAGATCCGGCGGTGGTCGCGACGGTAGGCGGCGAGGTCGCCGCTCACGTACGCCGCGACCAGAGCCTCGGCCTGTCGGAACGCGAGTGCCAGGCCCTCTCCCGAGATCGCGTCGACATAGCCGGCCGCGTCGCCGACCAGCGCGACCCCGTCCTTCAGCACACCGCCGGCCCGCTGCTCGAGGGGTCCGGCGCCGCGATCCCTGGACACCGCGGTCGACCCGTCCAACCTGTGCCGGAGGCGCGGGAACTTCCCGATCAGTCCGTCGAAGTCGGTCTTCTTCCCGCTCCACAGCAGGGCGACGCCGACGGTCCTGGGACCAACCGGGGTCACGTAGGCCTCGGCCCCGCGCGCCCAGTGGACCTCGACGAGATCGGTCCACGGCTCGACGTCGTAGTGCCGCCGAATGCCGAAGCGACGGCGTCGGGCGGCTCGGCCGTCGAGACCCGCCCACCGGCGGACGGCGGATCCCCGACCGTCGGCGCCGACGATCAGCCGGGCGGCGATCGGGCCGGTGCCGGTGTCGATACCGTCGGGACTCAGCCCGGTGGCCTTGACGCCCCAGCGGAGGTCGGCGCCGAGCGCCTCGGCGCGCGACGCGAGCGCCCCGTGCAGCACCGTTCGGCGGACGCCGAGACCGTGCCGGCCGGGGAACGTCCCGGCGGCGGCCGTGCTGCCGTCGAGAAAGCGAACACCGCGAAACGGCATCGCCTCGCCGGGGCCGAAGTCCACACCCAGCCTGTCCAGCGCCTCGACGCCTTCCGGCATCACGCCTTCGCCGCACGCGACGTCGATGGGTGGCCGTCGCTGGTCGAGCACCGTGACGTCGAGACCTGCGATCCGGGCGTTGATCGCCACCGCGAGCCCCGTCGGACCGCCGCCGACGACCACCAGGTCGCGGGTCTCAACCCGTGTCACGGTCGTGCCGTTCCATTGCCGCGAAGGCGAGGCTCGAACGAACCATGGCGCCGGCAATCTGCACCGGACCGACGGCGGTCGGTGCGGTCAGCTCGCCGGCGAGCCATCGGCGAAGCGCCTCGACTCGCCTGAGCTTGCCGGACGAGGTTCGGGGCAACGTGCCGGCCGGAAGCACCTCGATCCGGTCGATGGCGAGCCCGGTCGCGGCGCGCACCTCGGCGATGCAGTCGCGAGCGATTCCCGACCACAGATCCTCGGCGACGCCCCGCGCCGCCTCGACGAGGACGACGAGCCACTCCCGGATCGCGTCATCAGGCCGCCAGGATGCGGCCACGGCGCAGCCGGTCCGGACCCCCGAGACGGTGTCGACGGCGTGCTCGACCTCACTCGGGCTGTGGTTGCGGCCATTGAGGATGAGGACGTCCTTGGCGCGGCCGGTGAGGTACAGCTCGCCGTCGTGGAGAAACCCGAGATCTCCGGTGTCGAGCCAGCCGTTGCGGAGCGCCGCCGCGGTATCGTCGGGCCGACCCAGGTAGCCGTCCATGAGTGACGGCCCGCGCACCAGGAGCCGGCCGATCCGGTTGTCGCCGACGGGCCGGTGGTCGGCGTCCAGGAGCCGGAGCTCGAAGTCGGGCAGGGGCCGACCGACCGACACCAGCTCGACGCCGTCCGACTCCGGTACCGCACGTCCGCCCGTGGCGAGCGCCTCGCGATCGAACCGGGTCGACGTGAAGGGTCGATCGAGAGCGGAAAAGGTGACCGCAAGGGCGGCCTCGGAGAGACCGTACACCGGGGTCAACGCCTCGCGGCGGAGGCCCCAGCGCGAGAAGCGCTCGATGAATGCTCGCAGCACCGCCGGCGCGACCGGCTCGGCGCCGTTCAGCGCCACCCGCCAGCTCGACAGGTCGACGCCGTCCAACTCGTCATCGCGAATTTTGTCGACGCACAGCCCGTAGGCGAAGTTCGGCGCCGGGGAGATCGTCGCCCCGAAGCGCGAGATGGTCCGCAGCCAGACCGCGGGCCGGACGACGAAGACCTCCGGTGGAATGAGCGTTAGAGTGCCGGGGTTGGACAGCGCCGGCAGCACGCAGCCAACCAACCCCATGTCGTGGTACAGCGGCAGCCAGCTCACGCCGCTGTCGACGACGTTGCCGTCGGGTTGGGGCCAGAATCCGTTCAGCCGCTCGGTCTGGGCGATCAAGGCCCGGTGCGACAGAGCGACCGGTTTCGGATCGACGGTCGTACCTGATGAGAACTGGACCAGGGCGAGATCATCCGCCGTGGTGGCGGCGGGCGCCGGCGGCGATGTCGGCAGATCATCGAGGTCGCAGCAGCCGAGCTCGGGGGCGGCGGGCGCGACCGCCGTGCCGAGCAGCCGGCG
>JASFPU010000171.1:0-6802 GCA_050115855.1 Holophagae bacterium | reverse complement strand
CCCGCCGGTGGCGCCGGATCTCGCCGTGGCGGGACACCGACTGACCGTTGCGCTGATCGTCGTCGCCGCCGCGGCCGCCGCACCGGGGGCCGCCGCGACGCCGAGAACCACCGTGTTCAACGACATTGTGGTCAACGAGCGGATCGACGGCGACGTCGTGGCGTTCGAGGCGGATGTCCTGCTCGGCCCGAGCGCCGACGTCGAGGGTGATGTCGTGGTCATCAGCGGCGACCTGAGGGTGGATGCGAACGCTCGAGTCGGCCGCCACGTGCTGACCATTTTCGGAACCCTCGACGTCGCCCCCGAAGCCCGGGTGGACGGTCGGGTGCTCGCCTTTTCATCGTTGTCGAGCGTGCTGCTGCGACCCGGTCAGGAAACTCCCCTGCACGTCAATCTCGCGGTCCGGCTGCTGACCTCCGGCGGCTGGCTGCTGGTCACCACCGCGCTCGCCTTCGGCTGGCCAAGCCGCCTGCGGTACGGCGTCTGGGTCCTGCCGCGTCTCGGGTTCGAGGTCGCGGCGCTCGGACTCGCGGCGGCGATCACCTTCTTCGCGGCGGTCGTTGCCGTGCTCGGGCTGGGGCCGGCGATCGGCGTGCCGTTGGCGGCGAGCCTGACACTCGGGTTCTTCGCGTTACGCGCGATCGGTCTCACGGTCGCCGGAGGCTTTCTCGGCGCGGCGATCCTGCGTCGGATCGGCGCCAGAGCCATGCCGCTGACCCTGGAGGTCTTCGTCGGCGTGTTGGTCCTGCTGATCGTCCGTTTTCTGCCGTTGTTGGGGGGCGTCGTGTGGAGCGCGGTCGCCATCGTCGCCCTCGGAACCGGGATCATGGCGCTGGCGACCGGTGGTGCGGGCGGGAGGGTGACCACCACCGCGGGCTGACCGTATTCCGCGATCGATCGCCCGGCTGTTCACGAAATCAGAACCACGATGGTATACTTCCCGGCCTTGTCGGGAGAGGTGTGTGTGAAGATCGACCTTTCCAAGATCGAGGGTGAGCCGGTTCGATTCGCCGAGACAGTCCGTCTCGACGCGGATCGGCTCGACCCGACGCGCGTCGCAGGGCCCATCGAGGTCCGGCTCGAGGGCAGCGTGCGCCCGGTCGACGACCACTATCTGGTCGCCGGGCGGGCCGTCGCCCGGGGTCGGCTCGCCTGCGTCCGGTGCCTCGAGCCCGTCGACTGGTCGGCGGACGAGGCATTCGATCTGGAGGTCGCGCTGGTCGACGCCGCACCGCTCGAATCGGAGATCGTGCTCGACGAGAGCGATCTCGACATCGTGTATCTGGACAACCCGGCGCTCGACCTCGAGGAGTTGGCGGCCGAGCAGGTCATGCTCGCACTGCCGATGCGGGTGCTGTGCGCCGACGACTGCGCCGGCCTGTGCCCACGCTGCGGTGCCAACCGCAACGTCGACGGGGCCTGCCGGTGCGAGCCGGAAGCCGACCCCAGGTGGTCGGCCCTGGGCGACCTCACGGGAGGCGCTCCGGTCGATTGACGTTACAACATGAAACGGAGTTTTCAATGGCGAATCCAAAGCGTCGTATCTCGAGAACGCGTCGCGACAAACGGCGCTCCCATCACAGCCTGGTGCCACCCGGTTGGAGCCTGTGCACTTCGTGCTTCGAGCCCAAGCCGCCGCACCAGGTGTGCCCGCACTGCGGCAGCTACAAGGGTCGTGAGGTCATCGAGGTCGAGGATCTCGACTGACGGATCGTGAGCAGACCAACGCCGACGCGCGACACCTGGGACCGAGCCGGATGACCGATCGGGTCATCGCTCTCGACGTGATGGGCGGCGACGAAACGCCCCAGATTCGCATCCAGGGTGCGTTGGACGCCGTCGCGGACTTCGGCCTCCAGGTCTGTCTGGTCGGCCCGACGAAACGCCTGCGCCGCGAGCTCGGCCGGTTCCGCGCGCTGCCCGACGGCCTCGAGCTGGTCGACGCCACCGACGTCGTCGGTATGCAGGATCCGCCCGTGACGGTGCTGCGCGGCAAGCGCAACTCGTCGCTGTCGGTGTGCGCCGAGCTGGTCCGCTCGGGGCGCGCGGCGGCCATGGTGACCGCCGGCAACACGGGTGCAGCCTGGGTCGCGGCCAAGACCGCCCTCGGCATGATCCGCGGTGTCGATCGCCCGGCGCTGGCCGCGATTCTGCCCAAGCACGACGGCCACACGCTGGTGCTCGACGTCGGCGCCAACGTCGAGGCCAAGCCGCATCAGCTGGTCCAGTTCGCCGTGATGGGGTCGTTCTACGCTTCGGCGGTGCTCAACGTCGGCAACCCCCGGGTCGGCCTGATGTCAGTCGGCGAGGAGGAGAACAAGGGCGGTGCCCGGATCCGGCGCCACTACCGGGTGCTCGAGCGGACGGGCATCAACTTCATCGGCAACGTCGAGGGCCGGGACGTGTTCACCGGTGACGTCGACGTCGTGGTCTGTGACGGTTTCACCGGCAACGTCGTTCTCAAGGTCGCCGAGGGGCTCGGCGAGATGGTCGTCGGTATGCTCAAGGAGGAGGCCCGGCAGTCGCCGCTGTACGGCGCCGGTCTGGTCCTGGCCAAGGGCGCGTTCCGCAACGTCAAACGCAAGGTCGATTACGCCGAGCACGGCGGTGCGCCCCTGCTCGGTGTCGACGGCGCCTGCCTGATCGGTCACGGCCGGTCGAGCGCGAAGGCGATTCGGAACGCGATTCGCTTCGCCGAGTCGTACGCCGCCAGCGGCGTCATCGAGCAGATCGGCGACAAGATCCTCGAGGTCCTGGCGGCACCGGACCAGCGAGAGCTCGGCTGACGTGCACGACGACTTCATGACGACCGCGAAGATCGTCGGGCTCGGGGCCTATCTGCCGCGGCGAGTCATCACCAACGCCGAGCTCGAGAAGCTCGTCGACACCTCCGACCAGTGGATCACATCGCGGACGGGGATCCGCCAACGGCACGTCGTGGCTGACGACGAGGCGCTGGTCGATCTGGTCGAGCACGCCGGACGCGCGGCCCTCGAGGACGCCGGGATCGAGCCGGGTGCGGTCGATCTGCTGATCGTCGCGACCGCGACCGTCGAGCAGCCGATTCCGGCGAGTGCGGCGATCGTCCAACCGAGGCTCGGTCTGGTCAATGCGGTCTGCTTCGACGTCTCGGCAGCTTGCTCCGGCTTCACCTACGCTCTCAACGTCGGCCGCCAGTTCATCGCCACCGGCGACGCCGCGACCGTGCTGGTGGTCGGCGCCGAGTGCCTGAGCCGGTACGTCGACTGGGCCGACCGCACGACCTGCGTGCTGTTCGGCGACGGTGCCGGAGCCGCCGTGCTGGCCCCCGGCGAGCCCGGTGAGGGGATTCTCCAGATCAGGTGGCGGACGGACGGCAGCTACGCCGACCTGATCGCGATGCCCGGCGGCGGTTCTCGTCATCCGCCGCACAGCCTTGAGTCGATCGACCAGCGGCTGCCGTACATCAAGATGCGTGGCAACGAGACCTTCAAAGTGGCGGTGCGGTCGCTCACCGACATCAGCCTCGAGGTCATGGAGGCGGCGGGCATCGGACCGGCGGACGTCGACCTGTTCATCCCGCACCAGGCCAACATGCGGATCATCCAGGCGGTCGGCAGCCGGCTCGGGTTGTCCGACGATCAGGTCTTCACCAACGTCGAGAGGGTCGGCAACACGTCGGCGGCGTCGATCCCCCTCGCGATGGTCGACGCCCGCGACGAGGGCCGGCTCCGCACGGGTTCGCTCGTGCTGGCATCGGCGTTCGGCGGCGGTCTGACGTGGGCCTCGTCGCTGATCAGGTTCTGATCGACGAAGGAAGCCTCGAGGAGGGGCCATGGCACGAGTCGCAGCGTTGTTTCCAGGCCAGGGCAGCCAGAACGTCGGCATGGGGCGCGATCTCGCCGACCGCTGGCCGATCGCGGCCGGGACCTTCGCCGACATCGATCGGGGCCTCGACGTCGCGCTGTCGGCGCTGTGCTGGACCGGACCGGACGACGAGCTCCGCTTGACGACGAACACTCAACCGGCGCTGCTCACCCACTCGGTGGCCGCCTGGCGAGTGCTGTCCGAGCACGGATTCCAAGCCGAGGCGGTCGCCGGCCACAGCCTCGGCGAGTACTCGGCGGTGGTCGCCGCGGGTGGGCTCGGCGCCGTCGATGCCGCCCGGGCGGTCCGCGAACGGGGCCGATTGATGCAGCAGGCCGTCCCTGTCGGGCAGGGCGCGATGGCGGCGATCCTCGGCCTCGTCGACGACCAGGTGGTCGCCGTCTGCCGCGACGTGTCCTCGGAGGTCGGCGAGCCCGTAGTCGCGGCGAACTTCAACTCGCCGGGGCAGGTTGTCGTCGCGGGCACCGTGCCCGCGGTCGATCGGGCGATCGAGGTGTGTCGGGAGCGCGGCGCGCGCCGCGCCCTGCCGTTGCCGGTGTCGGCGCCGTTCCACTCGCCGCTGATGGCGCCGGCACGGGTCGCGCTCGAGCCGACGTTGCGGGGTCTCGATTTCGCTGAGCTCGACATCCCCGTCTACCGCAACGTCGATGCGGCGCCGGTGCGATCGCCGGACGACGTCCGGGACGGCCTGATCCGGCAGGTCGACGCGCCGGTCCTGTGGACCCAGACCGTCGAACGGCTGCGCGCCGACGGCTTCGACACCTTCGTCGAGGTCGGCGCCGGCACCGTGCTGTGCGGTCTCGTCAAACGGGTCGACCGCTCGGCAACCTGCTACCCCGCCGGAACGGTCGAAGATATCGAGAAGGTGGTTGCCGAATTAGTAGGGTGATGTTCCGATTCTGCCCGAGATTTCTGGGGACGCCGGCGAGTGTCGCCAGAAATCTCGGGCAGAATCGGAAGAATGGCAGAACGAACAGGGCAGGAGGGCATGATGGGCGATTTCGACGGGCAGGTGGCGGTGATCACGGGTGGCGCGCGGGGCATCGGCGCCGAGATCGCGCGGACGTTCGCCAGCGGCGGTGCCCACGTCGTGTGCGCCGACGTGCTCGACACCGCTGACATCGTGTCCGAGATCAGCGGCTCCGGCGGCTCGGCGGAAGGACGGCCGTTGGACGTCACCGACGCCGACGGCGCGGCCGACACGATCAAGGCGATCCATGCCGATCACGGCCGGCTCGACATCCTGGTCAACAATGCGGGCATCACGCGCGACCAGCTGCTGATCCGGATGAAGCCCGAGGACTGGGAGCTGGTGTTGCGCATCAACCTCGACGGCGCGTTCAAGGTCAGCCAGCCGGCGGCCAAGATCATGATGCGCCAGCGGAGCGGCCGGATCGTCAACATCGCGTCGGTCGTCGGACTCATGGGCAATGCTGGGCAGGCAAACTACGCGGCGTCGAAGGCGGGGCTGATCGGTTTCACCAAGTCTCTGGCCCGCGAGCTCGGGCCGCGCAACGTGACGGTCAACGCGGTGGCACCCGGTTACATCCAGACCACGATGACCGAGGCGCTGAGCGACGGTCAGCGTGAGACGTTGATGCGCAGTGTGGCGATCCCGCGGCTCGGTGATCCGGCCGATGTCGCGGACGCCGTCGCATTCCTCGCCGGCCCCCACGCGTCGTACATCACCGGAACCGTGATCAACGTGTCGGGTGGTTTGTACATGTAACGAGTTGCGACAATTCGAGTTCCGAACACCGGGTCGTTGCGCCGCGCAACGACCCGGTGTTCGGAAATGGGAGCTCACGCCCGGCGTGCGGTACACTTCCTTTCGGAGGTGACGATGCCCGGCCGGATGCAGGTCAGCGAGATCATGTCGACAGACGTCGTCACGCTGATCGAGGACGAGACGCTGGCCCACGCCAAGAGCTGCATGGACCGGGGTCGGATTCGGCACCTGCCGGTGGTTCATGACCGCCGTTTGGTCGGTCTGGTCACCCACCGCGACCTGTTGGCGGCGTCGTTTTCGATCTTCGCCGAGGTCGAACCCGCAGAGCAGCGTCGGATTTTCGTCACCATCCCGGTGGCCGAGGCCATGCATCGGGACATCGTCACGATCGGGCCGGAAACCACCGTGGCGGAGGCGGCGCGGATCCTGCTCGACAACAAGTACGGCTGTCTGCCGGTGGTTGACGGCGACGGCACGCTGCTCGGCATCGTGACGGAGGCCGACTTCCTGCGGCTGACGGTGCGTCTGTTGGCATGACCATCCTCGACTGGGTGCTGGTCGTCGTGTGGACCGGCATCACCCTGGCCGGGTTCTTCAAAGGCGCGATCCGCATCGTCTTCGGCCTCGGAGGTCTCGCACTCGGCGTCTGGCTGTCCGTCGTCACCGGGGCTGACGTGGCGGAGATGATCGCCGCTCATGTCCCGCAGCACGTGGTTGCGGTCGGGCTGGGCTACCTCGTTCCGTGGCTGGTGGTGAGTGTGCTCTGTGCGATCGCCGGCTGGGGCATGGAACGGGCGCTCGACGCGCTCGGACTCGGCTGTGTCAACCGGGTGCTCGGCGCCGCGCTCGCCGGTGTCGCGGCCGCGGTCGTGTTGGGGCTGTTGCTGCTGACGGTGGTCCGGCTGTCGCCGGAGATCGCGGCGGTCGAGCATCGGTCGGTGCTGCTCGAGTGGGTCGAACGCGCCGTCGAGCACAGCGTGGACGATGCCGACGCGGGACCGCCACGCCCGAGCTCCACAGCGACCCCGGATGCGGATGAGGCGACCCCGCCCGCCGCCGAGCGCGAGCCCGACTGACGTCCTACTTGAGCTGCAGCGACTGCAGGAAGAGCTCGTTGGACGAGAACTCCCGGACCTTTTGCAGCAGCAGCTCCATCGCCGCCTCGGGCGACAGCGACGACAGCGCACGACGCATCAGGTAGAGCTT
>JASFPU010000170.1:0-6834 GCA_050115855.1 Holophagae bacterium | reverse complement strand
CGGGAACGGGATCGGGAACGGGATCGGGATCGACTGGCGACGACCTCGTCGATTACCTGAGCCAGTGGCGGAAGGACAGCCACCCACTCGAGGGCGACCTGGCGATGATCCAGGAGATGGCGATCACCGGCGACACGGTGATCGAGCCGATGCGGACGACCAAACCTGTGATCTCGTGGGACGAGATCCTCATTCTCGGAGTCCAGCTCGCCACCTTGCCCCGCAACGAGGACGAGCCCGTGTCGACCCGCACCGTGATCGGACCGAACGCGGCCACGCCGCTCGTGATCGACACGCCGGTCACCGTCAGTCACATGTCGTACGGGGCGCTGTCGGCGGAGGCCAAGCTCGCCCTCGCCCGGGGCAGTGCCGCCGCCGGCACCGCCATGTGTTCGGGCGAAGGCGGCATCCTCCCAGACAGCTTGGCGGCAGCCCACCGCTACATCTTCGAGTACGTGCCCAATCGGTACTCGGTGACGCCGGACAATCTGGCTGCAGTCGATGCGGTCGAGCTCAAGATCGGTCAGTCCGCCAAACCCGGTCTCGGCGGCCATCTCCCGGGCGACAAGGTGACCGAGGACATCGCTGCGGTGCGCGGCTTCCCGGCCGGCGAGGACATCGTCAGCCCGGCCCGCTTCCCCGACATCGCGGACGCCGACCAGCTTCGGGCGAAGCTCGGCGAGCTGCGCGACGCGACCGGCGGCAAGCCGATCGGCGTCAAGCTCGCCGCCGGCCACATCGAGGCCGACCTCGCGGTCGCGCTCGCCGCCGGACCCGACTTCATCACCATCGACGGCCGCGCCGGCGCAACCGGGGCCGCTCCCAAGGCGATCAAGGACGCCGCCGCGATCCCGACCATCTTCGCCCTCGCCCGCGCCCGGCGTTTCATCGACCTTGCCGGCGCCGACGGGGTGTCGTTGATCATTACCGGTGGGCTCCGGACCTCGGCCGACATCGCCAAGGCCCTCGCCATGGGCGCCGACGCGGTCGCGCTGGCCTCCGCGGCGTTGATGGCGGTTGGCTGCCAGCAGTACCGGATCTGCAACACCGGACGGTGTCCGGTCGGCGTCGCCACGCAGGACCCCGAGCTGCGCAGCCGGCTCGACGTCGAGAAATCGGCCCGGCGCGTCGAGAACTTCCTCAAGGCGGTCACCCACGAACTCGGGCAGTTCACCCGACTGACCGGCCACGATGACGTCCACGACCTTTCCGTCCGCGATCTCCGCACCACGAGCGAGGCGATCGCGAAGTACACACCCGTCGCCCACGTCGGCGAACCAACCAAAGCCGACTGAACATCACCGAGGAGGAGCAATGGCAACGACCGAAGAGAATCTGATGGCCGCGTTCGCCGGCGAGAGCCAGGCGCGCAACATGTACACCTTTTTCGCCAAGGTCGCCCGCAAGGAGGGCTACCACTACATCGCGAAGATCTTCGAGGAGACCGCAGTCAACGAGATGCGGCACGCCTACGACGAGTTTCGCCTCGCCGGCAAGCTCGGCGACACCGCCGCGAATCTGAAGGCGGCCATGGGTGGCGAGGACTACGAGACGACCACCATGTACCCCGACTTCGCCGATCAGGCGAAAGCCGAGGGCAACACGGAGGCCGCCATCCTGTTCCGGATGATCGCCCGGGTCGAGGCCGACCACCGCGAGCGCTACAGAAAGCTGCTCGAGATGGTCGAAAGCGGCACCGTCTTTACACGCGACGAGCCGATCCGCTGGAAGTGCTCGGTGTGCGGCTACGTCCACGAAGGCACCGAGCCGCCGGCCAAGTGCCCCTGCTGCAGCCACCCCAGGGAGTACTACGAGCCTGAGAGCATGGAGTTCTGAGCCGCGTTCGGCTCATGAAAAA
Organism: Holophagae bacterium; assembly: GCA_050115855.1. Lineage (GTDB taxonomy): Bacteria > Acidobacteriota > Thermoanaerobaculia > Thermoanaerobaculales > Sulfomarinibacteraceae > JAHECW01. Next base: position 4,976 of record JASFPU010000170.1, on the reverse strand, counting down.
ACACCCGCCGGCGGCCGCCGGCGGGTGTCGTCATGTCCTCGGCAGACGTGTTCAGGGCGTTGCGCCGCTCCAGTCGCCGGTGCCACCGCTTTCGAACCCGTCGGCGAAGATCGGCGCATCGGCGTCGCACGGCTCGTTGACGATCAACTGGAGCTGCCAGCTCTCGATGTTGCCGGTGTCATAGCCCGCAGTGTCGACCACCTTGAAGGTCCAGTCCCCGGCCGCCGGCTGGCCGTTGAGCGCCGCGAGCGGTTGATCGGGCTGGAACGAGCCGGTGAACGGCGGGCTGCCCGAACCGATGGAGGTCGACGCGTCGTCGTCGAAGTGGGTGTCGGTGTAGTTGTCGCCGCTGCTGCCATGGTGGTCCGACAGCAGCACTGTGGTCCCGTCGGGACCGATGAGGGACAGGGCGAGGTCGCCGTCCCACGTGTGGGTGATGTTGACGAGCAGGTCGACGTCGACCACGTCATAGTCCGAGACCACGGTGATCACCGAGCTCGCGCCGGTCGCGTTGTTGTCCGGGATCGCGATCGGGGTGTCGGTCGAATCCACCACCACCGAGCTGCCCGCGGTCGTCTCGAACCCGTAGTACGCCCCGCCGTTGTCGTCGACCTCGGTGTAGCAGTCCGGGCTCGACGAGACGACCTGGAAGACGTAGTCGGTGCACGGCTCGAGGCCCTCGATCTCGATCGAATGGGCGGTCCCGGTTCCGCTGCCGTCGATCACCGTGATCGGGGTGATCGTGCCCCAGACGAGCTGCGAGGTCGCGGGGACGTTGGTGGTCCAGCTGACCACCGCCGAGTCGTTGCCGATGAAGTCCAGGGCGACATCACTGATGACCAGGTGCTCGCAGACCGGCAATGAGAACGTCGACGATCCGGAGTAGCCGCCGGACGCCGTCCAGTCGAGGTCGAACATCACGACTTCGCCGTTCGGGGTGCCGCCGTCGAGGGTGAACGCGTAGTGGTCCGGCAGGCTCTGGACCGAGGCGCCGACCGCAGCGTCCGGGAAGTCGGCTACCGCATCGGTTACGGTGCAGTGGCCGGATCCCGAGCTCAGGACGCCGGCGATCCCGGTTCCGTCGTCGGCACCGACATTGGTGATCGTGACCGGCATGACGATGGTCTCGCCCGGGTTGGCGATGCCGTCGCCGTCGCCGGAGCTGTCGTCGCACAGGTGGGCTGTATGGGTCATCCACGGACCGGTCGGCACGATGACCTCGGTCGTACCCTGCCACGGCACCAGATTGTGGCCCGACACCACGACGTCGAGCGTGGCCGGCGTCTGCGGCGGGTCGAGCTCGACCACCGCGCTGCCGCCGGACGCGAAGGCGCGGCCGATCAACACCCCGTTGTCGGTCACCGCCACCAGGGCGCCATCGACGTCGACGCTCACCGTCAGGGTCGACGAACCCACCGGCAGGGTCGGGTCGACGGTCACGCCCGGCGTCGTCGGCACCGCGGTGAAGGCGCGCATCTCGGGGTCGCCGTGCCAGTGGAACATCTCGAACTCGATCTGGGTGGTCGAGCTCGGTCCCTCCCAGTGATACATGTAGTACTTGCCGTACATGTACGCCTCGGCGGGCCGGAACGAGTGCGGGTAGATGTTGCCGCCGTCGTCGGTGTCAAAGTCGTCCCAGAAGGAGTCGTACGCGCCCCGGACCAACAGGTCGTTGTGTCCCGAATAGCTGACCGTGGTGGCGGCGATGACCCCCACCGCACCCCCCGGGTACTTCTTCATGAAGGCCTCGGCGAAGCAGTCGCCACCGCTCCAGTTGAACGTGCCGGTGAGACAGTTGACGGAGTAGACGATGGGCGTCATGTCGCCGTTGGACAGCGACGTCACGTTGCCGTTGCTGTACGGCGGGTCCCCCCAGCCTGTTTCTCCACCGTGGTCGCGGTGCTGTACGAGGCTGACGCCGGCGTTGATGGCGTCGGTGATGTCCTGAGTGGAGGTGGACGCGGTGGTGATGAGGTCGGCGTCGGCCTGCGGTACCGGCTGGTAGGCGTAACCCTGTGGCCGGTGCGGGTACCAGGTTGCGTCCTCACGCCACGTGTACGGGTTGCACGACAGGCTGTCGCTGGTGGCCGCGGTGGCGATCCCCATACCCACCTCATCGCGGATGAAGTGCATGGAGAGGGTCCCGGTCTCGAAGAAGAACCGGTCCGCGCGGCAGTTGTAGTCGTTGTAGTCCTGCAGATATGCAGCCATCAGGTAGTCGCCGTGCCAGGCTCCGGGAACGATGTCGCGCTCGAAGGTGAGGATCTTGTCGACCACGTGTTCGCAGTCGGTGGGATCCTGGACCGAGATCCGGCCGATGACCACATCCGGGAAGTAGTCGCTGCCGTCGAGACACGAGTAATAGAGGTCGGAGACCATGCCGCTGAGCGTCTGGGCCGGCACCATCGGGTGGTCGCCGACGAGGAGGACATAGGTGAGATCGGGATCGGTGTCGTAGCGGGATTGGAGGAAACTCTTGAGGTCGGCCGACGTCGTGCCGATAGTGCTCATGGCCACGACCTCCGTCGTCAGCCCCTTCTTCCGCTTCCACTCCGCCAGCGGCTCGATCGCCGACACCAGCGGGTCGTAGGCGACGATCAGGTACTCGATCCCGGTCGGCGTGGCATCCGGCGCCGGCAGCCCGTCGAGCACGGCGGCGGTCGGGAACAGCGGGCTGTGGCGCTCCGCCTTCCTCGCCTCCGCCGCGGCGTCGACCTGGCCGACCAGGTCAACCGTCAGGGCGAGGTGCGACCGAACCGCGACCTCCTTGCGCGCCGGGTTGAAGGTCAGCGGATGGACCTCGACGACAAGGAAACGTTGACCACGGACCACCACGTCGTCGGCAATCCGGGCCGACTGTCTGGGGAACCAGCTGTCGGCACCGTACGCCTTGTCGTCGATGGTGAAGTCGGACGGGGGATTCCCGCAATCGGGCTGGGCCGGCTGCTGCGGTACGACCGTGACGCCGGTCAGCACCGACACCGGGTCCGAGCCGGCAACCGTGAGCGTCGCCCGCGGCCCGTTGGGAACCGGCACCAGCACCGTCTGAAACGGCATGTACGGTTCGCCGACCGCACCGTGACCACCGCAACCCGGCACATCGAGCCACGCGTACGGTGCACCGTCGCGCGACCGCTCCTCCATGAAGAAACCGGCGACATCGACGTCGATGGCGACACCACCGACGACGTCGTGGACGTCGACCGCGAGTGGCGTACCGGCCGGCGCCGGCGAGACATCGACCCAGAGATCCCCGGCCGTGGCCACGACCGCGACGAGAGACACGACGAACAAAGACACGGCGAGACTGTGACGACGAAACATGCGGCGATCCTCCCTTGCCGCCGCCGGCACTCTTGTGGCGAGCCACCCGTCTGCCGCTGCCCCCGTTCGCTGACACATGAGGCTCAGCCGTTCCGGCTGCGGATACCTGGATTCTACCGCAGTTTCAAAATCGAATCGAAGATCGCGATGAAACAAGGAATCATTGATGTCATCAAGTTCCTGTCACCTCGGGGCTTGGTCAACGAATCGTCCGGTTTTGCTCGGTGATATTGCTCACATCCCGGACATGCTCCCGCCCGATCCGATCGCCGGCGACGGTGTCGCCGCCGTCGAGACCGCCAACCGCTCGAATGGCGCCTTCGGGATCTGGGTTTCGGCCGCTCGACGGCACGTCGTCAACCGTGGTACCGTCCGCTCGACCCTCCTGGAGGTTGCAGCATGGGCGGAACTCTCAGATTCCTCGCGGCTGTGGCGTTGACGGTTTCGGCGACCGTGGCCACGGGCGCCGAGGTGCCCACCGACAGTACCGACGCGAGCCGCAAGGTCGTGCTCATCCTGTCGGGCGGCGGTGCCCGCGGCGCCGCTCACGTCGGCGTCCTCCGGGTGCTCGAAGAGCTCCACGTGGCGCCCGACATGATCATCGGCACCAGCATGGGATCGATCGTCGGCGGGCTGTACGCGGCCGGTTGGTCGCCCGACGAGATGGAGCAGCTGCTGACCACGATGGACTGGAACTCGGTGTTCTCGGACGACGTTCCCCGGGAGCTCAAGAGCTTCCGACGCAAGCAGGACGACCGGCCGGTTTTGATCGACCTCCGGCTCCACTTCAACGGTCTCGCGCCCTACGTTCCGCCCGGCATCATCGGCGGCCAAAATCTCGAGCTGCTCATGGACGCGATTCAGGCCCGGTCGACCACCGCGGTCGACCTCGACCACCTCAACATCCCGTTCCGGGCGGTCGCCGCCGACCTCGGGACGGGTCAACCAGTTGTGATCTCACACGCCAGCCTGGCCACCGCGATGCGGGCGTCGATGTCGATCCCCGGTGTGTTCGCCCCCGTCGAGCTTGACGGTCAGCTGCTCGTGGACGGTGGCTCGGTGGCCAACCTGCCGGTCAAGATCGCCAAGGACCTCGGGGCGACCTCGGTCATCGCCGTCGACATCGGAACACCGATCGATCCGTCGCAGTCGTGGTCCTTTCTGTCGGTGTCCCGCCAGGTGACGAGCCTGTTGACCGCCGGCTATCGGGACCGCGACGTCGAGCTGCTGACCGACGACGACCTGCTTCTGGAGCCCGACCTCGGCGACCTGGAGTTCACCGATTTCACCCGCTCCGTCGAGGCGGTCGAGTTGGGCGAGCACGGAGCCCGCGCCAGGGCCGACGACCTCGCGCGATTCACCGTCGGAGACGAACAGTGGGAGGCGTATCTCGCCCGGCAGCGACGCCGTCCACGCGACCCCGTGACGGTCGACCGAATCCGGATCGACAACAGCTCGCACCTCGGGGATCCCATTGTCCGCCACGCCCTGGCGATCCGACCCGGTGACCAGCTGGATCCTGACGACCTCGCCCGCAATCTCTCGGAGCTCCACAGCCTTCGTGCGTTCGGCATCATCAACTTCACGCTCGACGAGGACGGTGACCAGCACGAGCTCGTGGTGACCGCACCACCGCCGCCGTACGGCCGCGG
>JASFPU010000169.1:0-6868 GCA_050115855.1 Holophagae bacterium | reverse complement strand
GAGAAGAACAACCTGCCGTTTCGGCTGCTGTCGGATCGCAACAAGACCCTGGCCGAGCAGGTCGGCGCCACCCGCGCCCTGATCCCGTTGGCGAAGCGGATCTCGTACCTGATCGACGCTGACGGCACGGTGCTCGTCGCCTATCCCAACGTCAAGCCGGGCAGCCACGCCGAAGAGGTTGTCGCCGATCTCGAGCGGCTCGAGATCGGCGACATCGAGTAGACGTCAGCCGGTCAGCTCCGACGTGCAGTTGGGGCACCGCGTCGCCTTGATGGCGATCTCGGTCGCCCAGAAGGGGCAGTCCTTCGGGGTCGGTTCTGCCGGCGGCGCTCCCTCCTTGCGGTGCATGGCGTCGATCGACGTGACGAGCATGAACACCGCCAGCGCCACGATCAGGCTTCCCAGATCACTCAAATCACCGACCGAGCCAACGCACCTTGTCAGGTTTGATCGTTGGCGGCTCGCTCACCGGAGAGCTGGCCGATCCAACCACTCATCGCGTCGGCAGCCATGTCACGACAGCCGAGACCGAAGGCCAGGGCGGTGGCAACCGCGATCGCACCGAGCAGCAGCCCGAACGCCAGGGTGATGATCTCGTTCGCGAGACCCATCTCCCGCAGCGCCATCGCTCCGGCGAGCACCAGGACTGCCAGCCGCGCGGCGAGCGCCAGCAACGGCGCCTGGGCCGACCGGCTCGCCTCGATCGTGCGCGCCGCGAGGTTACCCAGGTAGAGGCCGAAGCCGAAGATGACGAGACCGAGCGCGACGTGGCCGGCGAAGATCATGAACTGCGTCATCAGCCCCGCCAACGCGTCGAAGCCCAGCAAACGCATCGCCTCGATGGTGGCGAACAGCATGAGTGCGACCAGAACCAGATGACCGACGATCTCGGACGGCGTCCGGCGGCCCTCGTCCGGCTCACGCCCGATCCCGAGGCGTTCGAGGACGCCGTTGAAGCCGATGCCAGCCAGCACATTGGCGACGAGCCCCGCGACCACGCGACCGACCAGGAATGCGATGGTCAGCAGCAGTGCCGCCCCGAACAGCAGCGGCAGCGCCGCCAGCACCGCCCGGAGCATGTCGCTCGCCGGTGCGGTGATCGCGTCGAGCCGCAGCGTGTTGAGGGCGGCAATCAGCACTGGGATCAGGATCAACACGTAGAGCACGAGGCCGATCAGGCCGGACAGCTTCTTCTCACCCAGGGCGGTGGCCACGCCGGTCTGGTCGGCCAACCGATCGGCGCCGGCGGCGGCGAGCAGGTTGCTGACCAGGCGCTGGATGATCCGCGCCAGGAGCCAGCCGGCGGCGAGGATCAACGCCGCGGCGAGCAGATTCGGAACGAACGCCAGAACCTCATCGACCATGGTCTGCACGGGCTCGAGCAGCCCCTCGAGCTGGAGCGCGCCGAGAATCGCTGGGAGGAAAAGCAGGAAGACGAGCCAGTACACCGCCTCGCTGACGGTGGAGCTGATCGACACCCGGTCCTCGTCCTCGATGCCAGCGCCCTCGTTGAGACGATCATCGAGCGCGATGGCGTCGAGCACGCGCCGGACGACGAACCTCAGTCCGGTCGCCAGACCCCAGGCAATGACGAGCAGGATCGCCGGCCCGATCAGGTTCGGGAAGTAGCCAACGATCTCGCTCAGGAAGTGGTTGAGCGGCTCGGTGATCAGCCTCAGCCCCAACGCCTCGAAGAACGCCAACAAGACGAAGAGCATGAGCAGCCAGAACACGAACCGACCGGCCCACAGCTCGACCTCGATTCTTTCCTCCTTCTCGGCGCCGGCCAGCCACTGGGCGATGCGGTTGTCGAAAGCGGTCCGCTTCAACCCCCGTCTCACCAGCGCGGCCGACACGAGCGCGACGAGCCAGCCGATCACCAAAATCGCCAACGCGATCAGCATCTGACCGAGATTGGCCGTCACGAGCTCCCTGAGATAATCGAAAACCTGCTGCATTGTGAATCCCCTCTCCGTCAGGGTTCCGGCGGGTGCTGCCGACGGGTACCGAACGGTGGCGCCGGCGCGCCCGGAAACTCAGTCCCCCGACTCACTCTTCTGGCTGTTGCTGTCGAAGAGGATACACCAAAAAAAACGCGGAGCCCGACGGGCTCCGCGCTGGTATGTGCGGGAGGTCGCGAGCTCAGGCCGAAACCTGGTGCATGTAGACGTCCTGCTGCGGGTATGGGATCGAGCAGCCGGCGGCCTCCAGGCCCTCCTTGAGCTTCCGGGTCAGGTCGAAGCGCAGCGGCCAGTAGTCGGCGCCCGAGCACCACGGCCGGACGACGATGTTGACCGACGAGTCGGCCAGCTCGGACACCGCGATCAGCGGCTCGGGCTCGGCGAGCACCCGGTCGTCGGCTGCGACGATCGTGCGGATGGTGTCCATCGCGACCTGGATGTCGTCGTCGTAGCTGATGCCCATCACCATGTCGACGCGGCGCGTGTCGAAGCCGTTGTAGTTCTTGATCTCGTTGCCCCACACCTGCGAGTTCGGCACCGTGATCATGACGTTGTCGGGCGTCTTCATGATGGTCGAGAAGATCGCGACGGAGACCACCGAGCCGGCAGTGCCGCCGATCTCGACGAAGTCGCCGACCTTGAACGGTCGGAAGATGAGCAGCATGACACCGGCGGCGAAGTTGGACAGCGTGCCCTGCATCGCGAGGCCGACCGCGAGGCCCGCGGCACCGAGAATGGCGACCAGCGACGTGGTCTGGACACCGAACAAGTTGAGTACCGCGATCAGGACGACCGCCAGCACCGCCCAGTAGATGAGCGACGCGACGAATGGGATGAGGGTGGCGTCGACCTCCGCGCGCTTCATACCGCGGCGCACGCCCGAGCGGACCATGCCCGCGACCATGCGACCGATGATGAGCACGATAACCGCGCCGACGACCTTCAGGCCCCATTCCGTCAGCAGAGGAACGAGTGTGTTCGCGTCGAATTCCATAACTGTGTCTCCCTTGCGTTGCGCTCGATCAGAAGTTCATCACGACCGAGACCTTGGTGGTCGTGTCGGTCTTCTCGCGGTCGTCGATCGGCTGGTTACGGTAGCGCACCAGATAGCTGAACTGGAGCGCGAGCAGCTTGGTCAGGTCGGCCGTGATGGCCGTGTCCGATCCCACACGCCAGTCCGAGGAGGTGTCGAAGTTGGGGTAGTAGAGGATCCGCTCGCTCAACGAGGCCGACTCGCTGAACGCCCACTCCCACTTCAATCCCGCGACGCCGCCGAACCAGCTCTCCGACTCGGTGTAGTCGCGCCCGGTGACATCGTCAGTGCGGATCTGGTCCTCGCTCGTCCAGGTGAGACCGGCGTCGAACGACAGCGTGTGCTTGGCGGTCTCGATCGCGAGGTACTCGGCCCCCGCCTCGGCGATGTACCGGTTCTCGAATCCACCGAAGGTGTCGCGCGCCCAGCTGACCCCGGCGAACACCGACCACCGGTCGCTCAGTGAGCGGGTCGCACGGCCGCCGACCAGGTACTGCTCCGCGGTGACGACGCTGTTGTCCTCGGCACGGGTGAAGGTCGCCACCAGATCGAGGCCCCACGGCGTCGGTTTGCGCTCGGACTTGAAGTCGAGGCCGAACGTCGTGGTGTCGGTGTTGCCGCTGGTGCCGACATAGGACAGCCCGAGCGCGTTGGTCCAAACAGGCTCCGGCGCCTCCTCGGCCTCATCTTGGGCAGCCGCCGGGGTGACAGCGAGAGCGACGACCAGGGCGAGGCTCCAGGCGAGCCTCGTCAACGCAGTTTTCTCGTTCACCTTTCCTCCTCCTTGTTCACCGACCGGGTGAACGTCGTTCGTGCGAGAGATTCGTGATTCAGCCCGAGGGAACACCGCCGCGCAGCTGTTTCTTCCCGGTCGGGGTGGGTCACGTCGACAATCGACGTGTCGGTCGCCCGTCGCCACGGGCTGACGATATACTCGGCACGTGGCAGCCACTCCGCAGACTCAGTCGATCTGGCCGAGCTGGCGGCTCATCACGCTGGCCGCAGTGGTCGTGATCTGGCTCGGCATCGCGATCATGCAGGTCGCGGTCGCGTGGCAGGGCGACGCGACCGAGCTGCTGCTCCTGCTCGGCGGCAACGCCCTGGTCTCAATGTCGGGCGCCTGGCTCTTCCACCTGCGTTGGCTCGCCACGGGCAGCCGGCACGACCGCCGCATCCGCAACGCCTACTTGCCGATGGCGGCGTACTTCCTGGCCCGCATCGCCGCGGCGGCAGTGCCGGTGTCGCCGGCCGATCTGGCGCGGGCCGACGGCGTCGCCTGGCTGCTGGTTCAGGCCGCCGCGGTGACCGTGCTGCTGCTGCCGGTGCGCGACGAGTCGCTGTCGGTCGAGCGGGGTCAGGCGCGGCGCAGCGCGATCGCGATCAGCATGTCGCTGGCCGTCACCGTGGCCCTGGTGGCAGCGCGCCGAGTCGGCTGGCTGGCCGTGGTGCAGCCGGTCGAGATCGGCCTCAGCGTCGCGTTTGCCGCGGCCGCCGCAATGCTGCTGATCTGGCGTGAAAACGAGGGGCGCGACCTGTGGCTCGGTGTCGCCATGATGCTGGTCGCCGGCGCGCACGTCGTGCTCGCCATGAGCCGGACGCCGTACGACGGCCCGGTGATGTGGGGGCTTTTGCTGTTCGGCGTCGCGCTCGCCACGCCGATCGTCGGCGCCACCGGCGAGAACGCCACACGGCTCCAGGCCCAGGGGGCGTTGAGCGACCACCTGACCCGTCTGCGTCGACGGACCGAGATTCTGCTCGACACGCTGCCGACGGTCGTGCTGACGGTGGACGCCGACCGAATCCTCCACTACGCCAACCGCCGCGCCGCGGCGCTGCTCGGCCTCGGCGACGAGGAGCACGGTCGAGGCGGTCGGGGCTGGCTCGAGCGCTTCCACCCCCACGACCGACCGCAGATCCACGGCGCCGTGGCGTCGGTGCTCGAGCGACCCGGCGGGCTGTGGGAAGGCGTCGTGCGCACCGAGGATGTCGGCGGCGGGGTGCACTGGCTCAGCACCGAGATGCATCAGGTCGTCGACCCGATCGAGAACCGGACGCTGGTCCAGGTGGTCGCCACCGAGATCACCGACCTGTTCCTGGCGCAACAGTCCGCCGAGGCCCAGCAGTCGCGGCTCGCCTTTCTGTCCAACATGGCGCAGAGCATGGCCGGCGAGGTCGAAGAGCAGCGGATCCTCGAGCGGTACCTGGAGTCGGCCGGCCACGTCGTGCCGATGAAGGCCGTGCTGCTCTACCGCCCGCTGCCCGGCACCAACGAGCTGCGGCTGATGGCCGCCGCCGGGCCCGGAACCGAGGTCTTCGACCACCACCGGCGCCGGCCGCTGGAATCGGACGAGCACCCGTGCCGGATCGCCTTCCAGACCGGCGTCCCGCGCAGCGCCGAGACCACCGAGCTGGCGTCGCCGGCGGTCGCCGCCCGGCTCGGCGCCGAGCACGACATCCGCCACCTGAGCTTCACCCCACTGCTCGCCGCCGGCGGTGTCATCGGCGTGCTCGTCACGGCGTCGAGCCTGCCGGCCAAGCTGGCCGCCGAGGACGTCGATCTGATGACCCAGATCGGCTTTCTGCTCGGCGGCACGATCTACGTCGCTCAGCTGGTGCGCGAGCTCAACGAGCAGCGCGCGGTCGCCTTCGAGGCGTCGCGGCTCAAGTCCGAGTTCCTCGCCAACACCTCGCACGAGCTGAGAACGCCGTTGACCGCGATCCTGGGCTTTCTGCGCCTGATCATCGACGGCACGATCAGCGACCCCGACAAGCAGCGCGAGTACCTGACCATCGCCCACGACTCGGCCGAAAAGCTGCTGACCATCATCAACGACGTGCTCGACCTGGCCAAGATCGAGGCCGGCCGGCTCGAGGTCCACCAGGTCCCGGTCCCGGTCCGGGCCGTGCTCGAAGGCGTCGAGACCCTGTTCAAACACCAGATGAAGAACAAGGGCATCAAGTTCTCCATCAGCTCGCCATCGCACGGCCTGGTGCTCTGGGCCGACCCCGATCGGACGACCCAGATCCTGACCAACCTGCTGTCCAACGCGATGAAGTTCACGCCGCGCAACGGCACCATCGACGTGCTGTGCGCCCGGCACGGCAAAGTGATCGCGTTCACCGTCGCAGACAGCGGCACGGGCATTCCGCCCGCCGATCTCGAGAAGGTGTTCTCCAGCTTCTACCAGGTCGACGGCTCGACGACCCGCGAGCACGGCGGCACCGGCCTCGGGCTGACCATCTCGCGTCGGCTCGCCGAGCTCATGGGCGGCACCCTCGATCTCGAAAGCGAAGGGGCGGACCTCGGGACCACCGCGCGACTGACCTTGCCCGAGTACCGGGACCAGAAGAGCGGCTGACGGAACGCCTGGACCGACACCGGGGGTCCGCGGGCGTCCACCCGGCATCAACAACGTCAAGTCAGATGATCAACAATCGAAACAATGGACTGTCATTGTGAGATCGTCTACCCTGCGGTCACCTTTCGACGCCCCGCGAGAGGGGGCTTGACACAGCAAGAATATATGTATATTCTTAAATGGTTATATGGCGAAGGAGGAGCAGCCATCATGCGATGGACACCGCTGATCACCGTCATCACCATCCTCACCGGCACCCCGGTCGCGGCGCAGCAGCTGACCCTCGACGACGCCGTCGAGGCCGCACTGACCGCCAATCCCGCGGTGCACGCCGCCGAAGCCAGAGCCGAGGCCGGCACCGCCCGCTTCGAACAGGCCAAAGGCCACCAGTGGGGACGGCTCGACCTGGCGGAGACCTTCAACTACTCCGACAACCCGGCCGAGGTCTTCGCGCTGACGCTCAACCAGAACCGGTTCGACTTCGACGGGTTCTTCAGCTCGGATCCGAATCAGCC
>JASFPU010000168.1:0-6881 GCA_050115855.1 Holophagae bacterium | reverse complement strand
CCGGCTCGTCTACATGACGTTCTACGGCGAGTTCCGGGGCGGCGACGAGGCCGAGCACCACCTGCACGAGTCGCCGTGGACGATGACCCTGCCGCTCCAGGTGCTCGCGGTGCTGTCGGCCGTCGGGGGTCTCCTGATCGGGTTCCCCGGCCTGCTCTTTAAACAGGAGGGGTGGAGCTTCATCGACCGCTTCATGGCGCCGGTGGTGCTCCAGGTGCACGGCGGCCACCACGAGCACGCCGTCAGCTACGGCCTCGAGCTCTTCCTCGTCTTCCTGTCGGTGGCGGTTGCCGCGACCGGCATCATCGTCGCCTATCGGTTCTACCGGGTCGATCCGTCGTGGTCGCGGCCGCGCTACCTGGCGAGCCGGTTCCATTTCATCTACAAGATGCTGCTCAACAAGTACTGGGTCGACGAGCTGTACGACGCCACCGTGGTTCGCGGCACCATCGGCCTCGCCAACCTGCTGTGGGAAATCGACGCCAGGGTGGTCGACGGCGCGGTCAACGGGGCCCGCCACACCACGGTCGGTTCATCGTGGCTGTCGGGGATCTTCGATCTGCGCGTCGTCGACGGCATCGTCAACATGGTCGGCCGGATCTACGACGTCGCGAGCCGTGAGTTCCGCAGGCTCCAGGTCGGCTTTGCCCAGGGCTACGCCATGGTGATGGTGTTCGGCGCCGCGCTGCTGCTCGGCATCTTCTTCGTCGTGAATCTGTAACGAGGACACAGGGGGCGGGAACGATCATGGACACACAGTACGGCTGGCTCCTCAACCTGGTCTGCTACCTGCCGTTGGCGGGGGCGCTGCTCATCATCTTCTTCGTCAAGAAGGAGAACACCGCCACCGTCAAGCTCACCGCCACCGCTGTCGCCGCCATCGACTTCGTCCTGTCGCTGCCGCTGTGGTTCCTGTACCGGACCGACGGCCCGGAGTTCCAGTTCGCCACTCAGGCCGACTGGATTCCGTCGGTCGGCGTCCAGTACCTTTTCGGGGTCGACGGATTCGCGATCCTCCTCATCCTGCTCACCACGCTGCTCGGCTTCATCTCGGTCTACAGCTCGTTCACCGCGATCACCGAACGCGAGAAGGAGTACTACATCTTCCTGCTCCTGCTCCAGACCGGGATGCTCGGCGTGTTCTGCGCCCTCGACTTCGTGCTGTTCTACGTCTTCTGGGAGGTCATGCTGGTCCCCATGTACTTCCTGATCGGCGTTTGGGGCGGACCTCGCAAGCTGTACGCAGCGATCAAGTTCTTCCTCTACACCCTGGTCGGCTCGGTGCTCATGCTGGTCGGCATCCTCGCGCTGTACTTCTTCAACGCCGGCGGCCTCCAGGCAATCGGCCTCGAGGGCCTGGGCAATGCGCCGACCTTCTCGGTGCCGCACCTGTACACCATCGCGCCGCTGATCCCGGCCGGGCTCCAGTTCTGGATCTTCCTGGCGTTCTTCGTCGGCTTCGCGATCAAGGTGCCGATGTTCCCGTTCCACACCTGGTTGCCGGACGCCCACGTCGAGGCGCCGACTGCGGGATCGGTCATCCTGGCCGGTGTCCTGCTCAAGATGGGGACCTACGGCTTCGTCCGCTTCTCGCTGCCGCTGCTGCCCGACGCGACCGTCAAGGCGGTCGGGTGGATCGGGGTGCTGTCGATCATCGCCATCGTGTACGGGGCGCTGGTCGCGATGGCGCAGAAGGACATGAAGAAGCTGGTCGCCTACTCGTCGGTGAGCCACATGGGCTTCGTCATGCTCGGCATGTTCGCCCTCAACGAGGCCGGCCTGCGCGGCTCGATCCTGCAGATGCTCAACCACGGCGTGTCGACCGGCGCACTCTTCCTGCTCGTCGGCATTGTCTACGAAAGGCGCCACAACCGGCTCATCGCCGAGTACGGCGGCATCGCCAAGGTCATGCCGCTCTATGCCACGTTCTTCCTGATCATCACGATGTCGTCGATCGGTCTACCGACGCTCAACGGCTTCATCGGCGAGTTCACCATCCTGATCGGCGCCTTCAACCACAGCTGGGTGTGGGCTCTGTTCGCCGCCTCGGGCATCGTCCTCGGTGCCGCGTACATGCTGTGGCTCTACCAGCGCGTGTTCTTCGGCGAGCTCGCGAACGAGAAGAACTTCGAGCTGCCCGACCTCAACCTCCGCGAGCAGTGGACGCTGATCCCGCTGATCGTCATCGCGTTCTGGATCGGCCTGTATCCGAAGCCGTTCTTCGATCGGATGCGGCCGACGGTCGACAACGTCATGAAGCGAGTCGCCGTCGCATTGCCCGAAGCCGGTGCCGCCGCCTTCCACAGCGCGCCGGATGCGGTCGAGACGACGGACGACGGGGGCGCGGCAGAGGAGCACGGGGAGTAGGCGATGGCGCTCGCCGACTTCGTCCCGTTTCTGCCGGAGATCTTCCTCGCCGTGGCCGGGCTCACGGTGCTGCTGGCCGGGATCCCGCTCGGCAGGAGGGGGGCCCGACCGGTCTTCGTCGTCGCGCTGGGCGCACTCGCCGTTACCGCGATCCTGGTGCTCACCGTCGGCCGGCCGGCGGCGGGGCCGCAGCCGATCCTCGGCGACATGCTCGTCGTCGACCAGTTCGCCGTGTTCTTCAAGCTGCTGGTGCTGGCCGCGTCCGCACTGGCGTTGTTCATGGCGGCCGGCTACCTGGATCGCGCCGGCTACAGCGGCGGCGAGTTCGCCGCGCTGGTGCTGTACGCCGACCTCGGCATGTTCGTCATGGCCTCCGGCGCCAACCTGGCGAGCCTGTACGTCGGTCTCGAGCTCATGGCCCTGTCGGTGTATGTGCTGGTCGGCTACTTCAAGCTCGAGATCAAGTCGAACGAGGGTGCGGTCAAGTACTTCGTGCTCGGCGCCGCGTCGTCCGCGATTCTGCTGTACGGCATCTCGTTGGTCTACGGCACCACCGGCAGCCTCGACCTGGAGTCGATCCGAGCGCAGCTCGGCGAGGTGCCGCACCAGAACGTGATGCTGCTGCTTGGCATCGTCCTGGTCGCGTTCGGGATGTTGTTCAAGATCGCCGCCGTGCCGTTCCACGTCTGGACGCCGGACGCCTACGAGGGTGCCCCGACGCCGGTGACGGCATTCATCTCGGTGGCGCCCAAGGCGGCGGCGTTCGCCATGTTCCTCCGCCTGTTCGCCGGGACCTTCGCCGGCGAGGTCGATCAGTGGCGCGCGGTGCTCTGGGTTGCGTCGGCGGCGACGATGATCTACGGCAATGTCGCGGCGTTGACCCAGGACAACGTCAAACGGATGCTCGCCTACTCGTCGATCGCCCACGCCGGCTACGCGCTGATGGGACTGGTGGCGGGTTCGGACGCCGGCACCTGGGCGGTGCTGATGTACATGGTGGTCTACGCGTTCATGAACCTGGGCGCGTTCGGGTTCGTCATCCTGCTCGAGTCCCGTGGCTACGCCGGCGAGACGATCAGCGATTTCGCCGGGTTGGCGCGTCGCCATCCGGGTTCTGCGGCGGGCATGCTGATCTTCATGCTCGGGCTGGCCGGCATCCCGCCGACGGCCGGTTTCATGGGCAAGCTCTACCTGTGGGCGGCGACCGTCGAGGCGGGCTACGTGGTGCTGGTCGTGATTTCGGTCATCATGTCGGCGGTCAGCCTGTACTACTACTTCAGGATCGTCGTCCAGATGTACCTCAAGGACGACACCGACTCCGACGCGCCGGTGGTCGAGATGATCCGTGACCGCTGGACCGAAACCGCGATCGCGGTCTGCGCGGTGCTCACGATGGCGATCGGAATCTGGCCGGCGCCGCTGGTCGGCTGGGCGAAGAACGGCCTGGTGGCACTCGGATTGGTCTGATCGGCGTCGGGCGAGGCGAACCGTGGCGAAAAAGAAGAAAGCTGTCAAGTACGCCAGCAACTGGCTCAACGCCTCGATCGTCGGGATCCAGTTTCCCGTGGCGATGGCGATCGGCTACTTCTGGGGCACGTGGATGGACGGTTGGTTCGGCACCGAACCGTGGCTGACCGTCGTGTTTTCCCTGCTCGGCGTCGTCGCCGGGTTCGTGAACCTGTTCCGCATCACGCTGCAGACCGGACGGCAGGAGGAGCGCCTGTCCGAAGAGTTCCGAGAGTCGGATGACGACGCCGACCGATCTTGAGAATCAGCCCCGGCTGTTTCTCGACAGGGTGATCCGGACCGCCTGGATCCTGGTTTTTCTCGGGGCGGCGGTTGAACTTGTGATTTTTCGCTCAATGTCGGGTGGTTTGAGCTTGACCGCGGCCGGGACTGTGGCTATCATCAATTTTCGGTGGTTGGAGGTGGTCGTTCACCGAGTGGTCCAGCCCGGTCGACCGAGCTACACCGTGTCGTCCATCCTCCAGATCATCGGGCGCTTCGCGCTCTTGGGCGTCATGCTCGCGGCACTCGTTTGGGTGCCGAACATCGACCCGGTGGCGGTAGCCCTCGGGTTCACGGCCCTCGTGGTCGCCCTCATCATCGAGGGGGTCCGCGGCGGCCGAGTTGGAGGAGGCTGAGTTGGAACACGCCTATTCGATCCTCTACCACCCGATCAACAAGATCCTGATCGCCCTCTTCGGTGAGTCCAGCGAGCAGTGGCAGGGGTGGATGGGGCTCCACAGCCACGGCTACTGGTTGCCGGACAACGCCGTCATGTCCATTCTCGTGGTGGTGCTCATCGCTCTGCTGGTGATTCCGATCAGTCGGAGATTGTCGGTCGAAAAACCGGGCAAGCTCCAGTCCATGCTCGAGGTGCTGATCACCGGCCTCGCGGATCTCATCGAGGACGTCGTCGGGCACGGGACCGGCACCCGCTTCCTGCCGATCATCTGCGGCCTGGCGTTCTTCATCTTCATCGGCAACATCTTCGGCCTGTTCTACTTCGTTCAGCCGCCGACTGCCGATCCGAGCACGACCTTCGCCCTGTCGATCACCGCCTTCATCTTCTACAACGTCGTCGGCGTCAAGGACAACGGCCTGTTCAAGTACCTCAAGCACTTCCTGGGCCCGGTGATGTTCCTGGCGCCGTTGATGCTGATCATCGAGTTGATCTCGCACCTCGCGCGTATCCTGTCGCTCGCGATCCGGTTGTTCGGTAACATCTCCGGTGAGCACACGGCGACTGCGATCTTTTTCGGCATGTTCCCGTTTTTGCTGCCCTGGCCGATGATGGTCCTCGGCATCTTCGGGGCATTCCTGCAGGCGTTCATTTTCATCATGCTCACGATGGCCTACCTCAACGGGGCGGTCGGAGCAGAGGAACATTAACCGGACTGGTCACGAGAATTCGTTGGAGGAGGAAGAGCATGAGTCGACGTTTTGCAACCTTGGCAATCATCTTTGTGGCGCTGGCCGTCGCGGCCCCGGCGCTGGCGCAGGAGCACGGCGGAGCGGCCGCCGGCGGCGCTGGCGTGCCGTGGGGCCTGTTCGCGCCCGCCATCGCCATCGGTCTCGCCGCGTTCGGCGGCTCGCTCGGTCAGGGCCGGGGCCTGGCCGCGGCCTGTGAGGCGATCGGCCGGAACCCCGGTGCGGTGGGTCCGATCCGGATCACCATGATCATCGGTTTGGCGCTCATCGAGTCCCTCGTGATCTACGCCCTCGTTGTCGCGTTCATTCTCCAAGGCAAGATCTGACAGTCCGCGACGACCAAACAACGAGTCGAGTGCGGGGCCCCGCTGGGGCCCCGTTTTTCGTCCCTGTCTCGGAATGTTTCTTGCGTGAAACATTTTTCTTTACATTGTTTTTTCTTCTAATCGCTTGACAGCTATGTTTCACATCTGTATCATGCTCGAACCTTGGAGGCAGCATGAGCCAGACAGCCGAACCGAGAAAATGGGACTTCACCACCGGCGTTCTTCCGTACCGAGATCAGCTGTTCAAGAGCGCCCTGCGGATGACACGCAGCGTCGAAGATGCCGAGGACCTGCTTCAGGAGACCTATCTCAAAGCGTACAAGTACTATGAGCGGTTCTCCGAAGGGACCAACTTCAAGGCGTGGCTGTTCAAGATCATGAAGAACACGTTCATCAACTCGTACCGCAAGAAGAAGCTGCAGCCGCCGAAGGTCGACTTCGACGATGTCCACGAGGGCCTCGAAGAGACGCTGCTCGATCAGGCGGCCCGGACGCAGGCCGATCCGGAAGCCACGGTGCTGTCGATCGAGATGGACCACGAGGTCAAACAAACCTTGCTCGAGCTGCCGCACGACTACAAGATGGTCGTCCTGCTCGCGGACCTCGAGGGGTTCTCCTACAAGGAGATCGCCGACATTCTCGAGGTTCCGGTCGGCACGGTCATGTCGAGGCTGTACCGCGGCCGGCGGATGCTCGAACGGTCGCTGCTGAGCTACGGAACCCGATACAACTACCTCACCACACCGCCGGAGAAGCTCCGCGACGCCAAGATCGACGTCAACGACTTCTTCCAGTGATTCGCTGAACGCACACTCCTCCACTTCGAAGCCGGAGCGGTCTCCTCCTTCCCCGCTCCGGTGTTTTTTTGTCCGGGCTCCGGTGCGCGGGAGACACCAACCGCCAAGAGGCCAAGATCACGAAGCATCGAAAATGAACGGAGGCGTTCGCGTGCTTTGCGCCTTCATGGTGAGTGTCCGCCGGGTTGGACCTCGGCGCCGAAAACGGTAGAATCGCCCGTTGGAGGTCGCATGAGCCAGGATTCGCTGATGATCATCGGTGGACAGTGGGGAGACGAAGGCAAGGGGAAGATCGTCGACCTCCTGACCGGCGGATTCGCGGCGGTTGTCCGGTACAACGGAGGCAACAACGCCGGCCACACCGTGCGCTTCGCCGACCGCCACTTCGCCCTCCACCTGGTGCCGTCGGGCATCATCCACCCGCGCGTCCGGTGCTACATGGCCTCCGGAATGGTGG